>NZ_JASKYT010000106.1:0-20268 GCF_041028275.1 Streptomyces sp. PU-14G | reverse complement strand
CGCTGGAGGTCCTCACCCGCGCCCGCGAGGCCGGCCTCGTCGTGAAGTCCAACCTCATCCTCGGCCTCGGCGAGACCGGCGAGGAGATCAGCGAGGCCCTGCGCGACCTGCACGAGGCGGGCTGCGAACTGATCACCATCACGCAGTACCCCCCGCCACCACCCCGTCGAGCGCTGGGTCAAGCCCCAGGAGTTCGTGGAGCTGAAGGACGAGGCCGACGAGATCGGCTACGCCGGCGTCATGTCCGGCCCGCTGGTGCGCTCGTCCTACCGCGCCGGACGCCTCTACAAGCAGGCGGTCGAGGCCCGCCAGGCGGGCACCTCCTCCGCGGCCTAGACGGCGGCGCCGCCATCGGCGGCGCCGCCTGGGGCGGCCGAGGAGTGAAGAGGATTGTGTGGCGAAGCGGTGAGTGAGCTTCGCCGCACAGGCTTCTTCCGGCTTTGACCCCCCGGACACCGCCTGGTAACACCGTTGCGTGACGCTGTAACCGCGCACCGCGCACGGTTCGAACGAGGCGAGGACTGACGGAGGGGCACAGTGCGGACCACTCTGTGGGCACTGGAAGGTCTGGAGCACATCCTGTTCGGCAGCGGTCGGCGGGTGGCCCGCCGCAACGCGTGGACGGCGGTTCTGGAGGACCGCCGCAGGGCCGACGCCCGCCACGAGGCGGAGAGCTACCTGGCGTCAGCGGCGCGGCCCAAGGCGTCCACGGCCACGTGAGGACGTGAGGGCGCCCTCTCGCGAAGCGTCCCGTTCGCCATCCCGTCCCGCGCCGTACCGCCGCCACAGCGGTGCCGGCTCGCCCGCCACAGCGGTGCCGCCTCGCGCGCGGGCGACGTGGTCAGCGAACGCTCGCGCCAGCCGCCGGGAGGGGACCTGGCCCAGCCGCGGTCCCTCTCCTGCGCGGATGCGCGGACGCGGTGGCCGGGTACATGGCACATGGCCCAGGCCCTGCCCGAAGGTCTCGCGGCGAGGTCCGCGCCCTCCGCCGGCGTCCGTCGGCGCCCGCCCGGCCTCCGCCGGCGCCCGGGCCGGTGGCGCCTCCGTCGGCTCCCGCCCGGCCTCCGTCGGCGCCCGGGCCGGTGGGTCGGGTCCGGCCGGAGGGCTCGCTCCAGCGTGAGGGGGCGGGACGTGCCGCGCCCTCAGCCCCGAGGGGCCGACGCGGGCGGGCGCTGCCGGTCCCGCGTTCTTCCCCGGGCGGGTACGAGGCGCCCTCGCCCGCCGCTGCCGGGACCGCGCCCCCGCCCGCTGCCGGGGCCGCCGGCGACGGTACGGCCGTCGCCGGTCTCGCCGCCCTGGCCCCGGCCGGGCAGCGAGACCACCACCAGCCCCGTCAGCAGCAGCGCGGCACCGCAGGCCGCCCAGCCGCCGAGCCGCTCTCCCAGCAGTACGAAGCCGAGCACGGTGGCCACCAGCGGCTCGGCCAGGCTCAGCGTTCCCGCGGTCGCCGCGCTGACCCTGGCCACTCCGCGGGTGAACAGCAGATAGCCCAGCGCCGTCGTCCCCAGCCCCAGCCAGCCGATCAGCGCCATCGACCGGAACTCGGCGATCCCCTCGGGCGCGGCGAACAGCCAGGGGGAGACGACGAGCCCCGCGCACAGCACACTCGCCGGCGCGGCGGCCGCGGTGTCGGCCCCGCGCCGCGCGAGCTGCTTGGTGGCCGCGATGTACGTGCCGAAGCTCGCCCCCGACACCACCCCCAGCAGCACTCCGGCCACCTCGGCCCGCGCCGCCTCACCCGGCATCAGCAGCATCCCGACGCCCGCGACCGCGCACACCGTGCCGCACCACCAGGCGGCCCCGCCCCGCTCGCCGTCCAGCCCGCGCGCCCACAACCCGGACACGAGGGGCACCGTTCCGAAGGTCACGGCCGTCGCCAGCGCGGCCCCCGTACGGTCCACCGCCTCCAGGAAGCAGGCCTGAAACACCGCGGTGACCAGTACGCTCACCAGCATCCAGGACCGGGCCCCGGGTCTCCACAGCGTCCGCAGCCCAGCGCACCGGACCGTGAACAGCCCCAGCACCAGGCCCCCCAGCAGCATCCGGCACGCCCCCAGGCTCACCGGCGCCACTCCCGTGTCCGCCAAGAGCTGCGCCGGGCCGACCGTCCCCCACAGCACCGCCGCCGCCAGCAGGGACACCATCCCATTCGCCATACGTCTCGATCCGACAAGCCGGGCAGGATCCGCAGTACCACCCGACTGCGGCGGAACACCCGGCACTCCCTGGCGGCGACGGTAACGTTCCGTGCGCGGGCGACCCCATGGGGGAAAGGCACCAACTCCGCGCCCGCGAGGGCGAAGGGAACGGTGCCATCGCACAAGGGGCCACCGGAGGACCACGGACCGCCACGAAAGGGGGCACGGGGACCGGGCGCGGAAACCGCCCGGCACCAGCGACTCCCGTGGTTCCCCCGGCCGAGAACTCGCCGCCCCCCGCCGCCCCGTAAACTTCACCGCATGGCGAGGAAGGACAACACCGAGAACCCTGGGCGGCTCAAGCAGATCGCCCAGACGTACAAGATGACCCGGCGCGTGGACCGGAAGATCGGTTGGATCCTGGCCGGCGTGGGGCTTGTCACCTTCGGTGTACTCCTCGCGATCGGCTTCCTGATCGGTCACCCGGTCTACCTGGGCATCGTGGGCGTGCTCCTGGGCCTGCTGGCGTGCGCGATCGTCTTCGGGCGCCGCGCCGAGCGGGCCGCTTTCGGACAGATGGAGGGCCAGCCGGGGGCCGCGGCCGCCGTACTGGAGAACATCGGCCGGGGCTGGCAGGTCACCCCGGCCGTGGCGATGAACCGCAGCCAGGACATCGTCCACCGGGCCGTCGGCAAGGCCGGCATCGTTCTGGTCGGCGAGGGCAACCCGAACCGGCTGCGCGGACTGCTGGCCTCCGAGAAGAAGAAGATGAACCGCGTGGTCGGCGACGTGCCCGTGCACACGATGGTCGTCGGCGACGGCGAGGACCAGGTCGAGCTCAAGAAGCTCCGCGTGAAGATGATGAAGCTGCCCCGCACGCTCCAGGGCCAGCAGGTCACCCAGATCAACGACCGGCTCCGCGCGCTCGGCGACCTGATGAGCAACATGCCCATCCCGAAGGGGCCGATGCCCAAGGGCATGAAGCTTCCGAAGGGCCCGCAGGGCCGCTGACGAGGCCTGCCCGACCGACGGAGACACACACGAGGAGACCCGCGAGCCCACGAGGAGGGGGCGGGACCGCGCGCCTGCGGTCCCGCCCCCTCCTCGCGCTGTGGCGGGCTTCCCCGGACCGTGGGCTCCTCGGGCCGGGGGCTTTCTCGGGCCGTGGACTGTTCGGGCTGCGGGGGCCGCAGCCGTGAGCCCCTCCAGGGGTGCCCGGGTCCGTACGCGCTTGCGAGATGCGTGCTGTCAGCTACGCCGGCTGTCAGCGGCGTCAGCTATGGCGGCTGTCAGCGGCGTCGGCTCTCAGCCACGTCGGCTGCTCTCAGCCACGTCGGCTCTCAGCCACGTACCTGGACGGACCCCGAGAGCCGGTCGTGGAGGCCCCGGTTGTCGCGGTCCCAGATGAGCGCAGGGATGGCGATGCCGAGCAGCACCGTCCGCACCACCGTGCGCCACATCGGCAGCTTGCCGAGCCCGTCGAGAGCCACGACGCGCAGCCCCAGCAGCCGTTTGCCAGGGGTGCTGCCGACCGTGCCGACCGTCAGCACACTCATGACGACGAAGACGACCAGCGCCCAGTCGCTGGTGCCCTCCAGCTTCCGGCCGGCCAGCAGCGCGAAGGCGATGAGCGCGCAGAGCGCCCAGTCGATGAAGAGGGCACCGACCCGGCGGCCGACCGGCGCGAGGGAACCCGGCCCCTCCTCGGGCAGGCCGAGCCGCTTGCCGCGGTAACCGAACTCGGCTCCCATGTCCGCAGCCGCTGCGCGCGGACCTGACAGCCACGACCCGATTGCTTCCCTGTTGTCCACCCGTCAACGGTATCGCGCCGATTTTTGGCCACTGCTCCCGGCCGCCGAGAAAGCGGGCCGTCGCCGGGCCGGGCCGGGCCGTCGAAGGGCGGGGCCACGCTGCGGATCGTGAGGACGGCACTCCGCATGGTGAGGGCCCGGGAGGTCGCCCGGCGATTAACATCGGCGAAACAAATGAGTCATGCTGGAGAAATGGCCCCTGCCTAGGGTCGGTGCCAGGCGAGCGGCCCCGTGCCGCAGCCGGAGCCGGAGCAAGCCCGTCCCGACGCGGCGGGACTAGGAGGATGGATGTTCCAGAACGCCGACGAGGCCAAGAAGTACATCGCGGACAACGACATCAAGTTCATCGATGTCCGGTTCTGCGACCTGCCCGGCGTCATGCAGCACTTCGCCGTGCCGGCGGAGACCTTCGACCCGACCGAGAGCCTGATGTTCGACGGCTCGTCGATCCGCGGCTTCCAGGCGATCCACGAGTCCGACATGGCCCTCGTCCCGGACCTGTCCACCGCGCGCCTGGACCCGTTCCGCTCCGAGAAGCACCTCAACATCAACTTCTTCATCCACGACCCGATCACCGGCGAGCAGTACAGCCGCGACCCGCGGAACGTGGCGAAGAAGGCCGAGGCCTACCTCGCCTCCTCCGGCATCGCCGACACCGCGTTCTTCGGCCCGGAAGCCGAGTTCTACGTCTTCGACGACGTCCGCTTCGAGACGAAGGCGAACGCGGGCTACTACCACATCGACTCCGAGGCGGGCGCCTGGAACACCGGCGCCATCGAGTCCGGCGGCAACCGCGGCTACAAGGTCCGCTACAAGGGCGGCTACTTCCCCGCTCCGCCGGTCGACCACTTCGCCGACCTGCGCGCCGAGATCTCCCTGGAGCTGGCCCGGGCAGGCCTGGAGGTCGAGCGCCAGCACCACGAGGTCGGCACCGCGGGCCAGGCGGAGATCAACTACAAGTTCAACACGCTGCTGGCCGCCGCCGACGACCTGATGCTGTTCAAGTACATCGTCAAGAACACGGCCTGGCGCAACGGCAAGACCGCCACCTTCATGCCCAAGCCGATCTTCGGTGACAACGGCTCCGGCATGCACGTCCACCAGTCCCTGTGGACCGGCGGAGAGCCCCTCTTCCACGACGAGCAGGGCTACGCGGGCCTCTCCGACACCGCCCGCTACTACATCGGCGGCATCCTGCGCCACGCACCGTCGCTGCTGGCCTTCACCAACCCGACGGTGAACTCCTACCACCGCCTGGTCCCCGGCTTCGAGGCCCCGGTCAACCTGGTCTACTCGCAGCGCAACCGCTCCGCCGCGATGCGCATCCCGATCACGGGCTCCAACCCCAAGGCCAAGCGCGTCGAGTTCCGCGCCCCCGACCCGTCCTCCAACCCGTACCTCGCCTTCTCGGCGCTGCTCCTCGCGGGCCTGGACGGCATCAAGAACAAGATCGAGCCGGCCGAGCCCATCGACAAGGACCTCTACGAGCTCGCCCCCGAAGAGCACGCCGGCGTGCCCCAGGTCCCCACCTCCCTCCCGGCCGTCCTCGAAGCCCTCGAGGCCGACAACGAGTACCTCCAGGCCGGCGGCGTCTTCACCTCCGACCTCATCGAGACCTGGATCGACTACAAGCGCACCAACGAAATCGCCCCCATGCAGCTGCGGCCCCACCCGCACGAGTTCGAGCTGTACTTCGACCTCTAAAGGGCCGCACGTCGGAGCAGGGCGCTCCGGCTAGTGCTGTACGTGGCCGTGGGCCGCTCCTCCCGGGAAGGGAAGGGCGGCCCGTAGTCGCTCCGCAGCGGTGTGTCGCAAGCAAGGGCGGAGCGCCCGTATCAGGGGCGCCCCGCGCGGAGGTGGCACGAGGCGGCCAGGCAGGAGGCGAGCCAGGTTGCTTCTTCGCGGTTGATGATCAGCCCCGCGACGGTGATCATGCCCTTCAGTTCGCCGTCGGCCCGTATCGAATGGTCGCCGACCCGGTACAGCTCCCAATCCGCGTCGCTGTGCCAGAGCCGGGCAGTCTTTTCTCCTCGGCGCTGGGCGAAGACCATTTCTTCGCCGTGTTCGTTCATGAAGTAGCCGACGTAGTCCTTGTCGGTGATCTCACCGCCGCACAGGTTGGCGAGGAACGGTTCGATCGCGGGCGGTGTGTCGTTCACGTGGTGGGCTCCTCGTCGTCATCGTGGCCCCGCCGTGCCGACGAGAGCGCCAGCATGCGGTCCGCGGAATCCATCAGGGTCTCGTACGTGACGACCTCTATTCGGGACGAGTGTGTGTTGTACGTCCGCAGCGTCTCCGCGACCTCTTGGGGCGTGATACCTCCGGTCACGTACTGCGGATGACCGATCACGACCGTTGCAGAGGCGCGGCGGGTGTCGACACCGTGGGTGTTCAAGATGCTGCGGCGGTTCTCGTCCATGATCCTGAGGTAGTTCTGCGTCTGGGAAACCGCGTGGTGTACCGGGGCGCCCAGCATCAGATGGCCGTGGAGCCGGATGACCAGGTTCTTGATGTTGGCGCGCTTGAGCTCCACCACGTGCAGCGAACCGTCGCCGCGTAACAGGGGAATGTCGAGGATGGCATCCGGTGTGTACTGACGGCGGGCCAACTCGGCCACGTACGCTCCGCCGAAGATCCATTCCTGTTTCTTGAGGCAGGCGTGGAGCGCGCTCTCGGAGCTGTTCGGGTCGTTCACCGCGGCACCCAGGGCCGCGAGCCCGGCTTGTCTGGCCCGGAGTTCGAGCAACTGGGCCAGCAGCCCGGCGTCCACGTCGGCCAAGACGTCGTTCATCATCCGCGCTACCTCGGGAGAAGCGGGTCGGGGCAGGTTGCGGAGGACTATTTCCATGTGACCGTACTGCTGGAGTCGTCTCGCCTCCCGTGGAGGTAGTTGGATTCCTCCTGCGCCCTTCCCGAGGCTCAGGTAGTCGGCGGAACGGGCGATGCCGCGGAACAGGTCACGGGCGTCGGCGGCAGTCGCGTCCGGGTTCTCCTGACACAGCACATCCAGAGCCGCGACCGCACGATCGGCCCCCATGGCGATCATTCGCCGCATGCCTTCTTCGCTGCGTTGCCGTGCCTCTTCGTCGTAGTAGTGCTCCAGGATCTCCAGGTACAGGTCGCCTCCGGCGTAGGAGGCGAAGTGCTGGAAGCGCCGGGCGATGTCGAAGTCACCGTGGCGAACGGACTCTTGCGCCACGTCCTCCAGCGACGTGACCAACGGCCTGCCTTTGCCGTAATCCCCGCCCACACCGCCCATGAGGTGCAGCACGGCGTCGATCCGCTCCCGTACTCCTGCGTGCTCGGTGAGCTCGCGGGCTTCACCGACCATGCGCCGCAGCGTGAAGCTGGAACGAAAGTTCGTCATGCGGGGAACCTTAGAAGTGGGCACTGACAAAACGGGTTTGGGGGAGCGAGCCTCCCGTGGCGGGAAATAATGCTCTTCTCTCTTCGCCATCGAATTGGGCCGTCGAACGGTTCGGGCGTCACGCGAGCGCACTCACTCTCGCGAGGCCGCTGCAGTTGGCGTGGGCCCACACGCGAGCCCATGCCGTGCACCTCACCGCAGATCTGAAGAAGCGGGGCTCCTACGGCGTCGCCCTGGCGGCGTCGCGCACCGGGTGCGGTGACACCTGGCCGGTTAGCGTCGTCCCGAGCGGCTCTTCCCGCGTGCGGCCTTCTCCTCCGGCGCGGTTCTCGCCCAGACTCGCAGCAACTGGCCTGCGGAGGTTGCGTCCGCGGAGGTGGGTCTGCGGAGGGTGGGGAAGCGTGGCGAGGAAGCGGAAGCGGCGCATGGCTGTGCGGAGGCGGCGGCAGGACCGGCGGAACGCGGCCTTGGGCAGTGGTGCGCTCGCGCTGGTCCTGCTGGTGGCGTTCTGGTCGCAGGTCTGGCCGTATCTTGCGGGCCTCGCCGTCCTCAGCGGTCTCGGGGCTGCGGCGTGGTGGCTGTGGCGCTCGGACCGGCTGATCCGGGCGGGGGACCGGCGGTGGCGGGGCGAGGACGCGGTCCGCGCAGGTCACCGGTCGTTGGCCGATGTGGATGCGATGAGCTGGCAGGAGTTCGAGCGGTACGTGGCGGGGTTGTGCCGCCGCGACGGCTGCACGGACGTCGTGGTGAGCGGCAAGTCCGGCGATCTGGGGGCGGATGTCGTCGCCACCCTGCCCGACGGGCGGCGGCTGGTCGTCCAGTGCAAGCACTACGCCCCGCACCGCTATGTGCCCAGCGGTGACATGCAGAAGTTCGTCGGCACCGCCTGGCTGCACCACAGAGCCGACGTGGCCGTGTTCGCGGCGACCTGCCCCTTCAGCAGGGCCGCGCTCGACCTCGCGGTCCAGCAGGGCGTCCTCGCGGTGCACCGCGATCTGCTGGGGGTGTGGAACACGGGCACTCCGCTGCAGGCCATGCTGCCGCTGAACGGCATGGGTCAGGGCGATCGCGCTCACCGCAGGCGCTGGAGGAACACGTACCGAGCCTGAGCCGGTGGGCCCCGACCGTGCGTGTCAGGGGCGCGCGCAGGCCTGCTCCAGCGCGGCCTGCTCCGGCGAGACCGGCTCCGGCGAGACCGGTTCGAGTGTGGCCCGTTCCGGCGCGGCCGGCTCCAGTGAGGCCGGCTCCGGTGCGGTCGGTGCGGTCGGTGTGGCCGGGGTGTCCGTGGCGTCAGGAAGGGGGCCGGTGCCCAGTTCGGTGGTGGCCCTCTCGACCATGGCGCGCGCGTGGTGGAGGCCGATGCGGGTGAAGGTGTCGCGCAGGTCGGCCAGCTCCGCCCTGGTCGCCGACCGGGGCCTGCCCAGGCGGGCCAGGGACTTGGCGAGGCCGAGCCGGGACAGTGCCGTTCCCCGCTGTTCGTCCATCGCGGAGAACTCCGCCAGCGCCTGCGTGTAGGTGTCCCGGGCTTCCGCGTACCGGCCGGCCCGGTAGAGGACGTTGCCGCGCATCTTGTGGTTGTACGCCAGCGCGCTCGACAGGTGCATGCGCCGGCAGTCGAGTTCCGCCTCGGTGAGCAGGGCGAGGGCGCGCTCGGTGTCTCCGTCGCGTACGGACACCACGTCGGCGATGCCCCTCAGTGCCCAGGCCCGCCCCCGGCGGTCGTCGCCTGCCGCGGCGGTGCGGGCGGCTTCTTCGAAGAGTTCGAGTGCGGTGTCGTAGGAGCCGGTGTTGCGGTGCATCTGCGCTATGCCCTCCAGAGCCCACACGGTGTGCCGCACCTCGCCGCGGCTGCGGGCCTCGGTGAGGAGCTGGTCGTGCAGTGCGCCGACGGCCTCGTAGTCGCCCTGGATGCGGCCGGTCTCGGCGAGGCCGGCGAGCGAGTAGCCGCGGGCCAGCACGTCGTTTCCGCGTTCGCCCAGGTCGGCCGCGCGTTCCAGCAGCCGGTACGCCAGCGGCAGCGCGCCTCGCTGGCGGGCGAGGGTGCCGCCGCTCCACATGGCCCATGCCATCGCCCCGATGTCCTGCGCCGAGCGGGCCGCCCGGTAACTCGCTTTCCACGCCCGGTCGGCTTCCGTGACGTTTCCGAGGCGCCGGTACGCCTCCGCGACGGCGAGCCCGCAGCGTGCCATCTCCTTCGGTTCTCCGGCCTCCTCGGCTGCCCGAAGCTCACGCGACCCCTTGGTCAGTACGTCGGACAGTGACGAGTTCACGGACAGCGAGCCGAGGGCGCCCTGGTACTCGGGAGCGAACGCCTTGTCTCCCGCGTGGGTGGTTCGGGTCGGGTTCTGCCGGGTCGTCTGTGCCATGTGCGCCACCGCCGTGCTCGTCTGCTCGTTCGCTCTTGCCGGTCCGACGCTATGGGCGTGGCGGGTCCCGCCGAATCCGTCTTCCCGCTGGTCAACGGGTCCTACTTGAGAGCTACGTGAGGGCGCCCGCTCGTGTGCGAGGCGTACGGGACGGTGCCTGCCCGCTCGGTGCTCCCGGGCGGGACGGGGTGCTCCCGGGCGGGACGGTGCTGCCCGTCACTTCTCGGTGGCCGGCAGGGGGCGCACGGTCAGGAGCTGCTGGGCGTGGCCGACCGGGCCGTGGAGGTCGTGGAGGACGGTGCTGGTGAGGCCCTGGCCCGTGGGGCCGAAGACGACGGTGGTGTCCAGGCCGGTCCAGGGGCCTTCGGGCTGGCGGTGGAGGTGGAGGGTGAGGTCGACGTTGGGGAACATCCATTCCGTGGGCGGCTGGCGTACGGCGATGCCGTTGGCGGTGTCGACGAGGGCGACGTAGGAGGCCAGCGGGCTGCTGGGCCGGCCCGCCACGAGGTCCAATGAGGTGGAGAGCCAGGCGGTGGTGCGGCCGGGCTGCGGCGGTGCGAGCGGGCGGATGTCCAGGGAGGCGATGTAGCCGCCGGGCCACACGGATTCGAGCGGCCAGCGTGTCAGTTCTTCGGGCGGGGTGAGTGCCGCGGCGCCGCCGCCGGCGACGGCTGTGGTGTCGAGCGTGGCCAGGAGCCAGGCGCGGGCGCGTACCACCGGGCGGTCGGCTATGAGGACGACGGCTTCGAGCAGTTCGATGGTGCGGCCGGGACGGATGCTCTCGACCCGGATCTCGCACTCGTCGAGGGCCAGGCGTCCCAGGATGTCGAAGCTGATCCGGGCGGGGAGCAGGCCGGTGTGCGAGCGGGCCGCCAGGTGGCGGTCCATGGCGTGGACGATCAGGCCGCCGAGGGGGCTGAAGTGCTGTTCCTCGGTGTTCCATGCTCCGCTCGCGTGCCGGGTGGGCTTGTAGCGGTGCTCGTCGATGGGCTCGTAGTAGCTGTCGGGGGTCGGCGTGCCGGGCTGCAACGGGGTTCTCCTCGGGGCGGGCTGGACGGTGGGTGGTCGGTGGCCGGCCGGTGGGTGGCCGGTGGGTGCGACGGGCGTGTGGCCGCCACGGGGCGGGGGCCCTGGCGCGGTTGTCGCCCGGGTGGGCCGATCACATGATCGGAATGGCGAGGGTTAGCATATGAGCACCGCCTAGCTCGAAAGTGAAAACTGTGACTGTCAACGAGGACGCGTTCACCAACTGGAAGCACCGCGAGGAAATCGCGGAGTCGATGATCCCGATCATCGGGAAGCTGCACCGCGAGCGGGACGTCACCGTCCTGCTGCACAGCCGCTCCCTGGTGAACAAGTCGGTGATCAGCATCCTCAAGACCCACAGGTTCGCCCGGCAGATCGCCGGCGCGGAGCTGTCGGTCACCGAGACGCTGCCGTTTCTGCAGGCCCTGACCACGCTCGACCTGGGCCCCTCCCAGATCGACATCGGCATGCTCGCCGCCACCCACAGGGCCGACGACCGCGGTCTGTCGGTGGCCGAGTTCACCGCGGAGGCCGTGGCCGGGGCGACGGGCGCCAACAAGATCGACCGCCGCCAGGCGAGGGATGTGGTCCTCTACGGGTTCGGCCGTATCGGCCGCCTCCTGGCCCGTCTGCTGATCGAGAAGGCGGGCTCCGGCAACGGTCTGCGGCTGCGGGCCGTCGTCGTACGCAAGTCCGCGGGCCAGTCCGCCCAGGATCTGGTCAAGCGGGCCTCGCTGCTGCGTCGTGACTCCATCCACGGCCAGTTCCAGGGCACCATCACCGTTGACGAGGCCAACAGCACGATCGTCGCCAACGGCAACGCGATCAAGGTGATCTACTCCGACGACCCGACGTCGGTGGACTACACGGAATACGGCATCAAGGACGCCGTCCTCATCGACAACACCGGCAGGTGGCGGGACCGTGAGGGGCTCTCGAAGCACCTGCGCCCCGGCATCGACAAGGTCGTTCTGACCGCGCCGGGCAAGGGCGACGTCCCTAACGTCGTGCACGGCGTCAACCACGACATGATCAAGCCGGACGAGCAGATCATCTCGTGCGCGTCCTGCACCACCAACGCGATCGTTCCGCCGCTGAAGGCGATGGCGGACGAGTACGGGGTGCTGCGCGGCCACGTGGAGACGGTCCACTCGTTCACCAACGACCAGAACCTGCTGGACAACTACCACAAGTCGGACCGCCGCGGGCGCTCGGCGCCGCTCAACATGGTGCTCACCGAGACCGGTGCGGCCTCCGCCGTCGCCAAGGCGTTGCCCGACCTGGACGCGAAGATCACCGGCAGCTCGATCCGTGTCCCCGTGCCGGACGTCTCGATCGCCATCCTCAACCTCCAACTGGCCCGCGAGACCGACCGCAAGGAGGTCCTCGACTACCTCCGTGACGTCTCGCTCACCTCGCCGCTCAAGCGTCAGATCGACTTCACCAGCGCGCCCGACGCGGTCTCCAACGACTTCATCGGCTCGCGCCACGCCTCGATCGTCGACGCCGGCGCCACCAAGGTCGACGGCGACAACGCCATCCTCTACCTGTGGTACGACAACGAGTTCGGCTACTCCTGCCAGGTCGTGCGCGTCGTCCAGTACGTCTCCGGTGCCGAGTACCCGACGTACCCGGCACCGGTGGAGCCGGTGCCCGACCCGGCGAGCTGACCGGTTACGTCCCGAGGTCGCACGCGGTCCCGCCTCACGCGCGGGAGGGGGACCACGTATGGTCCGGCTCCCGTCAGCTCCGGCGGGTTCGCGGGCTCGGTAGCGGCGGCACCGGTTGTAACGCCGACCGTGGCCGGGTGGTCGTGCCGGTGTCGACGGTGGCGCCGGTGGATGGGGCGTCGCAGCGAGGGCCGGATACGTACTCTGCCTCCCCTGGCCCGATTCCGCACGCCGCCGCCCTCTCAGGCGTGGAGGAGCCGTCCGCCAGGTTCACCACGGGTGCGCGACGGGGCGCACCCGTCCGCAGTGTGACCGATATCGTCCGGCCGCCGGTTCTTTGCGGGCCGTCATCCCATTTCCACAGAAAGGCCGCCACCCCTAGAAGGGGAGGCGGCCTTTCTGTGGGTCGACGATCTGACGTCCACGAGGCGCTGTACTGCGGAGAAGACTGGTTGCCCTGCGTGTGCTGAGCATCACTGTCCGGGAGCGCACTGTTGGGCAGAACTCCATTGCCCCGAGGCGCAAGCTCGACATCGCGAGAACGATCTGTGAGCCGTCAGCCCGTGAACAGCACGGGTGACCTTCCTCAGGGAGCAGCGATGCGCGAAACCACGCCTATAGCCGTGACCACCAACCGCTCGTCCGCCCCGGCATCGTGGCGCCTGCTCACGTGTTCACGGTCGGCGGATCTCCGTACCCGGTGGTTCGTTCGGCAGGCTCTGTCGTCCACGACGGGTAGCCGGCGCTGGCAGGAGCGATGACCTCGGCCGACGACACCGAAGGACCGGTCCGACCGGCCTTCCCCACCTTCCATGGCAATCACCAGCACCTCGACCACGGTGTGGCGTTGTTGACCGGTGACGTGACGGGAGGTTTCCACTACCACGCGGCCCACGGCGAAAGCGAGCGACAAGACGCGGATGCCGCGGCACGCGGTCCTGACCGGGCACATCCGGCGCTGCGGACCAGCGTGGCCCGGCTGGGGCGCGCCTGTGGCCGTTGCACCGAGGCGCTGGCCCAAGCCCGCGCTTTCCACCAGCGAGGAGGATGTTCGTGACACTGATCCGCTTCAACGGTGTCTTCGATGCCGTCGAGGAGCAGTTCTCGGCGTCGCTGAGCGGCATGCCGAGCATGTTCGAAGTCCGTGCCGGAGGTGAGACCTGCTGGCTGTCGCCCGATGAGGCCCGACGGCTCGTCCGTGACTCCGCGTTCGGCGCTCCGCTGGCCTCAGCTGTCTGGCGGCGGGCGATCGAGCAGGCGCAGCGGCCGGCACAGGACGAGGACGGCACGGCTTGGACGCTGTTCGTCGTGTGGCTGTGCCTGCCGGGTCTGCGGCACTTGGCCCACCGGGTGTTGTCGCGTTTTCCGGTCGATCGTGCGGAGGTGGAGGCGGAAGCCCTCGCTGCGGTCCTCGAGGAGATCGCCGTGGTAGACCCGGCAGGTGACTGCGTCGGAGACCGGTTGGCCAGGCAGGCGCATACGCGAGTGTGGAATTCCGTGCGCCCGACCGCTCGCGAGGTGCCGGTGGCGGACGTCGCGGGGACCGCCGCTGTGCGTGAGCTTTCCGCAACCGACGGGGAGGCACCCCTCACAGCCGAGGCCGCCGAGCGGGACAGGTGGGAGTTGCATCTGACGCCGCTTGCCCGTTCGGGCGGCGTCAGCGCGGGCCTCCGCTTCACCACTTGCAGGAGGCAGATCGAGGGCGAGCGTCTCGGTGCACTGGCGAAAAGACTGGGTCTCCAAGACATCGTCCTCAGTGCCAGGCGGCTCGGGGGTGCCCGGGAAGTTGGGGCCTTGAGGTTGCTTCCTGGGGGAGGTGGACGATGACGGGCCATGAACGGCGCCGGACGCTGACCTTCCCGGAGGTGTTCGACCTGCCGCTGAGCGTCGACCTGCGCACCGCCGCGCGGGCATTCGGAGTGTGCACCGCCACCGCCTACAAGCTCATCCGATGCGAGCGTTTTCCCTGCCCGGTGCTCAGGGTCGGTCGCCAGTACCGCATCCCGACCGCCCACATGCTGAGCGCGCTCGGCATCGAGGAACACCGCGTCTTTGCCGACGATGTGGCGGAGGGGGCCGAGCACGTCGAGGAGCGTCCCGCTTCCCTTCCCGCGACGGAGGACCTCTCATGACTCTCACGCCGGTGCTGGTCCCGGGTGATCAGCCGCAAGAGTCCGACCCGGCATTGACCTGCTTCGTGATCGGGCCCATAGGGGACCGGCACGCACCTCCCGGCAGTCAGGCACTGGCGGCTTACGAAGACTCCTTGGAGATCTTCGAGAAGGTGGTCCTGCTGGCCTGCTCAGCGTTCGGCGTGGTGCCGGTGCGGGCGGACCGCATGAGTGAGATGGGGGACATCACCGAGCAGATCTGCCGCAACGTGCTCCTCGCCGACGTCGTCATCGCGGACGTCAGCGGTGGCAACGCCAACGTGATGTACGAGCTCGGTATGCGGCATGTCAGTGGCAAGCCCACGATCCACATCGGGGAATACGGCCAACTGCCTTTCGACATCTCGCCCATCAGGACCATCCACTTCGTGCGGAGTGCGAGCGGTCTGATCGATGCGCGTAAGGAACTGGAGAGCGCCCTTGAAGGGACGCTCCGCAACGGGTCGGAACCGCTGGCGCCTGCTCGCATTCTCTTCGGACTACAGCCTGCCGAGTCCGGCGATGCGGAGGATGACAGCACCCCAGGGCTGATCGACCGCTTCGCCCGCGTTGAGGAGCAGATGGGAGAGATGACGCAGGACATGGACGCCATCGCGGACGCGCTCAACGCCATCACCGCGAAGACCGAGGAGATCGGGCCGGCGATGGAGCGTGCCTCTCAGCCCGGCTCGTCGGCCGGCGCCCGGCTCGCGGTGATGCGGCGGTACGCGGCGGCGGTCGGCCAGCCGGCTGCCGACCTCAAGGTGTGCGCGGCTCGGTTCACCGGAAAGATGGTGGAGATGGACGAAGCGGTACACGCCGCCCTGGACTATGTGGAGGCCACTCCGGCGGAGGACCGGGACACCGAGACGAAGAGTTTCCTCAAGGACCTATCCGTCACGTTCGAGTCCGCCAGGGAAGGTGTGACAGGCCTCACCTCCTTCGGCGCGCTGGTCGAAGGGCTGATGGAACTCAGCCGTGACATGCGAGGTCCGGCCAAGGACATCTCGTCCGCGATGAAGCAGGTCGGCCAGGCGGTGGCCCGAGTCGAGCGTTGGGAGGAGCGGGCCCGGGCCCTGATGTAGTGGAACGGCCGGGTCCGGGGGCGGTGCAGCCTGCGGGCCCGGCCGTCTTCTGGCCGTGTCCGGTCGAGTGTGTGGTGCAGTTCCTCGGTCGCGTGCACGGCGTGGCCCGGGCCGGGGTACGGATTCTCCAACCGCACGCCGCGTGCGGCATTAGGAGGGGGAGGGCGGACATGCTGTCGGACGAGGTGTGGCGAGATGTGACGGCGCAGGGGCGGGTACAGCGCTACCGCGCACGCGAACGGATGCTCCGGCAGGGGGAGCCCGGGGCATGCTTGCTCGCGCTGACCGACGGCCTGACCAAGGTCGTGCGCCGGGAGAACGACGGGGCCACCACCTGGCTGGCGTTTCGGGGGCCGGGTGAGCTGCTGGGTGAGATGTCGGTCTTCGACGGCACCGTGCGCACCGCGGACGTGTACGCGCTTACGCCGTGCTCCACGGTGAAGCTTGAAGCCGGACGATTCCGCCGCTACGTCGAACAGCGCGGATTGGTCATGCCGTTGATGCAGCAGACGTTGCAGCGGATGCGGGAGTCGGATCAGCACCGTGCCGAGCTGCTGACCCTTCCGGTGATCGTCCGGCTGGCCCGTTCGCTGTTCCGGCTGGCGGAGCTGGGAGACCACAGCAGGCCGGGCAGACAGCTCAGACTCACCGGACTGACCCAGGAGGAGATCGCCCAGGCCATCGGCGTCACCCGCAACTGCGCGCTGCGCGGACTACGCGAATTACGGAGAGCCGGCGTTTTGGAGACCGCGCGCCGAGTAGTCGTGATCACCGACCCGGAGGCCCTTCGGGACTGGGCGGCCTTCGATCAGTACTCAGTGATGTGAGGTGAGCCACCGGCGGAGCGCACCGCGGTGTGCACTGCTCTCGTGCGCCCTCGGAGAAGCTCGATGCAGTCGCCTTGCGGCGCACCACATCGGACGCCTCCGACCGAGGGAGTTCCCATGCCCACATCCATGTCGCAGCCCCACTCCGAAAGCCGCGCTCTGCCGCCCTACCGAGGTCTCTTCGCGGTCGATGCGAAAGACTTCACAGGGCTGCCTGCGGTACAGCACGGCCCCGTAAGCCAGCTGATCCCCGAGCTCGTCGATCATGCGCTCGGACGGGCGGGCCTCGCCGAGTTGAGGGAGGGCAAGAGGTTCCCTGCCAACACGGGGGACGGCATTGTGTTCGGCTTCGATCCCGAGAAGTTGCCCTTCCTCATCTGGCCGCTCCTGCCGGTGCTCGACGAGGTGTTGGCCACGTACAACCAGCAGACTGTCGGGCCCCGTATCCGGCTGCGGGCGAGTGTGCACGTCGGACCGCTGCCGGATGCCGGCGGTCCCGGGGACGGGAACGGCACGCCGCGCAACGACACGCACCGGCTGCTGGACTCCCGGCCGGTCAAGGCAGTCCTCGCCGCCGCCAGCCCGGAGACCACCCACCTGGCCGCGGTGTTCTCCAGCAGGGTCTGGGAGGACGTGGTGCTGGCCGGCTACACCGGGTTGCACCCCGATCGCTGTATCGAGGTGCCGGCCACGGTGGAAGGCAAGAGCTTCACGCAACAGGCGTGGCTCTTCGTGCCGACACCCTCCGGCAACCTGCTGGAGGCCGGGATTCTTCCGGCGGCCCAGCCCGCCGAAACCTCCGACACCGAACCTCGGCACGGTGGAGGCCCCGGCAATGGGGCGCGCTACAGCGGCAACACCCAGCACGTCATCGAGGGCGCTGCCCTCATGGGGGACGTCGGCGGCGACTTCACCTACACGGGAGGCGCCAGCTACCGCGCGGCCAACCAGCACTGGGGTGACGGAGACAACGTCTCGGGTGACAAGCACACCGGCGGTAAGGGCCAGGCATGAGCACCGAACAGGTCGCCGTGCCGCCGGCACTCGCGGAACCACACGTGAGCGCCGAGGCGTCGATGCCTGGCTTGTCGCCTGGCACATCGTACGACGGCAACCGGCAGAGGGTGGGCCGCGGAGTCGCGGTCATGAGTGTCGGCGGAGATCTCAACGTCTTCGCCGGTTCCGACCCGTCCGACGAGGCGGCGACCGAGCGCGTCCTGCCGCCCCGGTTCCGGGAGGGGCCCTACCCCGCCCAGGAGATCGCCAAGAAGCTCCGCGGCTTCATCGCACCCCCGGTGTTCGACAGGTGCCTGGACATCCTGGGAAGCCCAGGCCAGGGCAGAGGCCGCGTGCTGCTCCTGCGCGGTGGCGGGGGCGACGGAGCCACCACAACGGCCTTCGCCCTGCTGCGGTACTGGCACGGCGAGGACGGCGTGACCGGGTTGGACACCGATGAAGATCCGGCCGCCTGGACGCCGATAGCCTCACGGGGGTACCTGCTACGGAATCTCTCGCAGGCAGCGGCCGACAAACTGACCGAGGTGACCCTCACCACGCTGGCCGATCGCCTTGCGGCAAGCGGGTCCTGCCTCGTCATCACGGTGGGTGGCGACGTCGAATTGGCCAAGGACTCGGGCCCGTGGCAGGTGGAGCACGAGCCGCCACTCGCCCGCGAGGTCGCAGAATCGCACCTGCTGGCAGCGGCGCGTGCGGGAATGCTGACCGCGGCGGAACGGGACCAGGCACTGGGACAGTTGAGTACACCCGCCCTTCGAACACATCTGGACACCGGTCTGCTGCCCCCGGCCGCCGCCGATGTGGCGGAGGCGCTGCGGGAGGCCGCGGTCTCGGGCAAGCAGGTGGACGACGTGCTCGGCAGTCTGCGGCACGGGGACGACAAGTCCGCGGACGATGCCTTGCGCGAAGCGCGTCACAGCGCCGACAGCCTCGCTCTGCTCGCGGCCGTCTCTCTGCTGGAGCGGCAGGACCGCACCGTCGTGGCGCAGTTCGCCGCCACGGTACGTGGTCTGCTCACCGAGTGGACCGGCCCGGAAGGGGGGCGCGGAAGCACGGACTTGCTCGGTACCTCGTTCGAACACCGGCTGAAGCGCGTCGGAGCCGGCACGTTGCCGCCTCGTTTCGTCTCCGCGCCATGGCGCCGTCACCGGATGCAGCCGGTGGCCTTCCACAGCAGGCATCGGGCGACCGCGGTGCTCAGGCGGCTGTGCCTGGACTACGAGGGTTTTACTGATGTGCTGTGGCAGGGACTACACGACCTGCCGTACCAGCCGGGTGTCGACCTGGCCGCCGGAGCAGCACTGGGCCGGGTACTCACATACGCGACCGGGCCCGGTGCCCTGCGCCGACTGCGTACGTTCGCCGAGTCCGCACTGCGTTGGAAGCGGCGCCTGGCAGCGTATGCGATCGGCGAGGTCGGCCAGCACGTGGAACTGGCCGGTGCCACGCACGACCACCTGCGCCAGTGGAGCAGGCAGCGCGACGTCAACATCAGGTGCACTGTCGCCGAAGTGTGCGCGGGCAGTTACGGACTAGCCCGGCCCTCGGCCTCGCTCACGCTGCTGGACAACGTGCTCTCGGGGGAGGGCAGCCCCACGCAGTTGGAGCCTCGCCTGCGCAACGCGGTCACTTTTGCTCTCGGTGTGCTGCTCACCGAGGACGCTAACGTGCCGGCGGTTCTGGATCGACTGGTCGGCTGGCTGGAGATGCCGGTTGGCAGCCTGGGCCACGCGTATGCCGTGCACGCGGTGGACACACTCTGCCGGGAGTCGTTTCCGGGGCCGCGCCAATCGGGTGTACGCCGGATCGGACTGGCTCAGGTGCTGGGCGAGCACTCTTCGCAAGCCATGGCCCTGGTGGCGCTCGGCCTCGACGACTCCGGGACTCATGCGGCGGTGGCAGAGGGCCTGTCAGCCGTCGAGTATGACCCCGCGCAGCGGCGCCGCGCCTCGTTTGAGTCCTTTCTTCGCGCGTTGCCCGCTGTCGCGGACGGCAACCGGGGCGTCACGCGCTTTCTCCTCACCCGCTACCGGCACAACACACTGCCGACGCCAGAAGGGACGCTCTCATGACCGAGTCACTGTACGAGACGACGTCGTCTCCGCTCCTCAGCCTGTTGCGGGCACGCTGGATCCCCAGGGCGGGGCGTGTGCTGGTGCTCCTCGCGGAGGACCGCCCTGACTGCGTTGAGCCCATGGGTGACGACGACACGTGGGGATACCCGCGCCCCGCGTTGGGCGAGGTGCGCCAGGGAGCCTTCTCCCATGCCTGCTGGGTCTCTCTCACCGAGCGGGCGTGCTGGGTGGACCTGCACCAACCGGCTGGCACGGCCGCGTGGCCGGCGTCCTCCCGCCGTCGTGTCGGGTGGCGTGTCTGCGACCCGGTCGCCGTCGTACGCAACCGGGTCATCGAGGCGAACGTTCCCCACCTCGTCTCTGCTCATGTGCGCGACAACGCTCTCGACCCCGGGCCGCACCATCTGCTCAAGCAGCCTCCGCCGGCCTGCGGAACCGTGCCGGTGGGCGCTAGGCCGTTTCTGATGGCTCTTGGACGGTGTCGCGGAGCCAGATGTTGATCGCTGTGACGGCGAGTGTGCCGTTGAAGATGTAGTCGCGCTTGTCGTAGCGGCTGGCCACCGCGCGGTACTGCTTCCACTTGTTGACGCACCGCTCGACGGCACTGCGGCGGCGGTACTGGGTCTTGTCGAAGGCCGGTGGGCGACCGCCGTCCCGTCCCTGCCGCCGACGGTTGGCCCGCTGGTCATCAGGCTGGGCGATGGTCGCTTTGATGCCCCGTCGCCGCAGATAAGCG
>NZ_JASKYT010000105.1:0-20501 GCF_041028275.1 Streptomyces sp. PU-14G | reverse complement strand
GTGTGTGCACAACTACGGGCACGGCGGGGCGGGCGTCACCGTCTCCTGGGGCTGCGCCGTGGACGCGGCACGGTTGGTGGGCCCGGCCACCGGTGAGTGAGCCGGGCCCGCACCGACCGCCCGGGGGAGCTCAGCGGCACGTGCGCACGGGAGCTCCCGCCGTCAGGGCGAACTCGGCGCGCTCGTCCAACAGCAGCGGTACCAGGGCGCGCTGCGACTGGCGCAGCGGCACGAAGGCGCCGTCCTGGCGGGGCTCGGCGCGCACCCCGTGCAGGTCGAGCACCCTTGCGACGTCCTCGAACTGGGCGCCGGTCAGCCGGTAGCCGCAGGGCGGATCGGTCAGCACCTGCTCGTCGGTGGGCTGCTCGTTGTCCGCGCCGCCGAGGTACACGGGGCCGCGGTCGGTCCAGCCTGTCATGCGGGCGGCTCTGGTGGCCTTCTCGATGGGAGCGCGGCGCTCGCCGGCGAAGTCGAACGCGCCCTCCAGCGCGGCACGGTGCGAGCCGACACGGCGGCGGTTGTTGCGCGCCTGATCGCCCTTGCCGGCGTCGGTGAGAGGCTCGATGCGGGTCTCGGCGAGCAGCCCGACCGCGCCCTTGACGCCGACGGTGTTGCGCAGGATGCGTTCCTGCCCGTCGCCCGCGACCTGCTTGACGGGCTCGCCCGTCTCCGGGTCCGTCCAGATGCCGTAGATACCGGTGCTGTGGCCGCTGTCCTCGGCGGACGGGCGCGCGTACTTCTCCGACAGCGTCACGGACTCCTTGTGCACGGCCTTCGCGGTGTTCAGGTTGCGGGGCCAAAGAGAGAGCAGGTCCTTGACGTAGTACGGCTCGTGGGCGCCGTACTCGTGCAGGTCGTAGACGGTGTCGGGCCGGTAGTCGCGCATGACGGCGGCCATCGCGCGGGCCTCGGCGGTCTCCAGCGCGAGGTGGTCGCGGTTGATGTCGACGCCGTCGGCGTCGCCGCGGGTGTCGGCGGCGCGGCCGTCCGGGTTGGCGGTGGGCACGACCAGCACCGTCGTACGGGACAGAAAGCGCTTGGTGGCGCGGTCCTTGGCGAAGGCGAGGTCGCGGATGGTGCTCAGGCACGCCTCGCGGCCCGCGGGCTCGTTCCCGTGCTGGGAGCAGATCAGCAGCAGGGAGTTGCCGCGCCTGACCTTCGCGGGGCCTGCGGGCGACGGGGCACCGATGCGGGCCAGCCGGAGCGGCCGTCCCTGCTCGGTGCGGCCGAGGGTGTCGAGGGTGACGCGGCGGGTTGCCGCGTCGACGGTGCGCAGGAACGTCTCTTCCTCTGGCTGCGTCGTCCAGCGCTGGCCGTGGGTGCGTTCGAAGCCGGTACGGGGTGCGGCTGGGCCTTCCCGGTCGGCGGCCTGTGCGGTGGTGGCGAGGAGGGGGGCGAGGAGCGCCGCCGAGGTCAGGGCGGCGGTCTTCCACCGGGAGCGGCCGAGCCGCGCGCGAATCACCATGCCGGGACGTTAGCCGGGCGCACGCGTGTGCAGAAGGGGGCGGGTGTCGGCCGGATGACGCTCACACGACGGTAGTTGCTGTGGACATGCGGTGTGCCACGTGAGTACATACCCTTCGGACGAAGTGAGACCCCACGCGCCACAGGGGCGGGATGTGAACCCGATGGTGGCGCCGCAAGGTTGACGGAAGATCTGGAGGACTCGTGCGTCACAGACTGATCGTCCCGGGTGCCATGGTGGCGGCCTCGCTGCTGCTCGCGGTCCCGGCCTCGGCGGCCGAACCGTCCCCGGGAGCCCCGGGCGTGGGCGACCCCTACTACCCGGACTACGGGAACGGCGGCTACGACGTCTCCCACTACGACCTTCGGCTCAGGTACCAGCCGAAGACGGACAAGCTGAACGGCACGGCGACCCTGCTGGCCACCGCCGAGCAGGACCTGTCGCGCTTCAACCTGGACTTCGCGCTGGACGTCAGCGAGGTGCGGGTGAACGGCAAGAAGGCGCGCTTCGCCGCCTCGGGCGCACACGAGTTGCGGATCACCCCGGCCGAACCGCTGGCCAAGGGCGAGAAGGCCACCGTCGTGGTCCGCTACTCCGGCACCCCTTCGAAGGTCGAGGTGAACGGCTTCACCTCGTGGCTGCGCACCGAGGACGGCGGCGTGGCCGCCAACGAGCCGGAAGCCGCCTGGTGGTGGTTCCCCAGCAACGACCACCCCTCGGACAAGGCGAGCTACGACGTGAGCGTCGCCGTTCCCGACGGCACCCAGGCGATCAGCAACGGCACCCTCCAGTCGAAGCGCTCCGAGGCCGGCTGGACCCGCTGGAACTGGCGCTCCCGCGCCCCGCAGGCCACCTACCTGGCCACGCTGGCCGTCGGCAGGTTCGACATCACCACCTCCAAGACGGACTCCGGACTGCCCGTCATCAACGCCTACAGCAAGGATCTGGGCGAGCACGAGGGCGCGGCGCGGGCGAGCGTCGAGCGGACCGCCGAGATCACCGAGTGGCTCCAGGGCTACTTCGGCACCTACCCCTTCGACGCGATGGGCGGCTACGTCCCCAACACGGACACCACCTACGCGCTGGAGACCCAGACCCGCCCGTTCTACAGCCCCGACGACTTCGCCGACGGCTCCAACACCTCCGTTGTCGTCCACGAGATGGCCCACCAGTGGTACGGGGACAGCGTCTCGCTCAAGGGCTGGAAGGACATCTGGATCAACGAGGGCTTCGCGGCCTACGCGCAGTGGCTGTGGTCCGAGGACCAGGGCGAGGGCACGGCGCGCGAACTGGCCGACTACGCGTACGCCTCCCGCCCGGCCGACGACGACTTCTGGAAGGTGAAGCCGGGCGACCCGGGCCCGGACAACCAGTTCCACTCGGCGGTCTACGACCGTGGGGCGATGGCCCTCCAGGCGCTGCGCGAGAAGATCGGGGACAAGGACTTCTTCGCCGTCCTGAAGGGCTGGCCCCAGCAGCACGAGGGCGGCAACGCGGACGTGGGCGACTTCGTCGCCTACGCGGAGAAGGTGTCGGGCGAGCCGCTGGCCGAGCTGTTCGACACCTGGCTGTTCCAGCCCGCCAAGCCGCCCGCCTCCGAGGCGGGCCTCAAGGCGAAGGCCGCCCCTGAGCGGCCCGAGTCGTGGAAGAAGATCCACACGGCCGACCACCCGCACCGCCACTGACACCGCAGGGGCCGGTCCCGGCGGGGGCCGGCCTCCGCGCTGTGGTTCGCGGTGGCTCGTGTGCTCAGCCGGCCGGTCGGCGGGCGGCTCGGGCCCTGCGCGCGTACGGCAGGTAGCGCAGACGTTCCGGCAGCCGGGGAACGACACAGGCGACGACACGCCCCAGCCGTCGCAGCCGCCGCTCCTGGCCGGGCGTCCAGGGCAGCCGGAGTGCGCGCCGCGCGTCCGGAGGCATCAGACCGATGATCAGGAACCGCCGCAGCCGGGCGAGTCCGGGCGCCAGCAGCGGCCAGACCGCGCGCAGCGCGCCCCGCACCGGGCGTGGGCCGTACGGAGGTGGCGGGATCTGCATGTCGAGGTCCACGAGTTCGCGCACGACGCCCGTGGGCTCGACCTCCTCGGCCAACATGCGCCGCCAGTAGGGCCAGAACTCCTCCAGCGTCTGCGGCATGTCCCGCTCGTGGAGACCCAGCACGCGGCCGACCTGCAGCCACTCGGCGTACAACTGCCGCTCCTCCGCCTCGGTGAAGGGGCGCCGGGCGAGGTAGCGCTGCCCGTGCTGGAAGGAGGGGAAGCCGGTGGCGTGCACCCACGCGTAGTAGGCGGGCATCAGCGCGCGGTAGCGGTGGCCATGTGCGTCGACGCCCTGGATCGTCTTGTGCAGGTCCCGCAGTCTGCGCCCCTCGGCGGCGGCTTCCTCGCCTCCGTACACCCACAGCAGCACGCTGCGTACCGAGCGCTCACCTCGGCCCCACGGGTCGGTGCGGAAGACCGAGTGCTGGTCCACCCCGGCGCCGACGGCGGGGTGGGCGACCTGCATGGTCAGCGCGCCGGGCAGCGTGAACAGGATGCGGAGGTCTCCGGCCACGTCCCACAGGATGCCGTCGGCCGGCGGCGGCGCCGGGTCGGTGCGCTCGGGATGCCTCTCGCGTGCCTTCACGCTCCTCATGATGCCTCGCCCAGCGCGGTGACGCGCGGTGCGGCCCGCTGCGGCGCCCGGTGCGGCCCGGGGCGTCCGCGGCAGGTGCGGCCCGGGGTGTCCGCGCCATGCGGCCCGGGGCGTCCGCGGCGCGCGGCCCGGCGGGGCCCGCGCGGTGCGGCGGGTTCGTCCGCGGTGTGCCGGGTTCGTCCGCGGTAGGGGGCGGTGTCACCGACCGGGAGCCCGGAGGGGCGGCATTCCGCCATCTTCCGAACCGGAACACCCCTCCGTCATTTCGTGATCACTAACTGACTTATATTGGTGCGACGTTGCTCGGAGGGCTGCGGCATCAGCTCTCGCCTCTGCCCGGTTCCGTCCCCTAGGACCTGATTGATGACCTCCCCCGAGATATCACCGCCACCGGCCGCAGGTGCGGGCCGACCGGCCGCAGGCACCGGCAGGACGGCCGCGGGGCCCGGGACCGCGACCGCAGCCCCCACGGCCGGGGCAGAACCCGGCACCGCCACGGGAACGGCGCTGGCGCTGCTGGTCTCCGCCGCGCTCGCCGCAGCCGCCTGCCTGACGGCCGTCTACGCGGCGGACGAGTCCGCACGTACCGCCGTCGCCTGGGGCGGCGGCGCGGCCGGAGTCGTGCTGTGCGTGGCCGTCACCGTCGCCGCGCGCGCCGTGCTGACCGGGCGCCGGCTGCGCGCCGCCCTGGCGGCGGGCAACGCACGGGCGGCCGAACGGGAGCGGGCCGACGCCTACTTCGCCGACGCGGTGGTGCCCGCCGTCGTCGACCGGCTGCGCCGCGGCGGCTCCGCCGAGACCGCACTGGCCGAGGCGCCCCCGGCGGCCGACGAGACGCAGCGCCGGGTGCTGGTCACCCTGGCGCGCGAGGTGCACAAGGGCGAGAACATGCGGGCCGCCGCGATGTCGGCGTGCGCCAACGCGGCCGGACGTGTGCAGGCGCTGGCCACGGGCATGGCCGCCGACCTGCGGGAGATGGAGCACCGGCACGCCGACGAGGACGTGCTGGCCGACCTGTTGCACCTGGACCACCGCACGGCCCAGACCGGCCGGATCGCCGACTCCATCGCCGTACTGACGGGCGCCCGTTCGGGACGCCGGTGGGCCAAGCCCATCGTCATGGAGTCGATCCTGCGTGGCGCGATGGGCCGGATCAGCGGCTATCAGCGGGTACGGCTGCACTCGGCGAGCGAGGTGGCCATCGCGGGCCACGCCGCCGAGGGCGTCATGCACGCGCTGGCCGAGCTGATGGACAACGCGGCGAACTTCTCCCCGCCCACCTCCGAAGTGCACGTGTACGTCGAGGAGGTGGCCGCAGGGGTGGTCATCACCATCGAGGACGGCGGCCTGGTGATGGGCGAGGTGGCGCTCCGCCGCGCCCAGCAGGCCGTCTCCGCCGAGCACAACGACCTGTCCACGCTGTCGGGCACCCGGCTCGGACTGGCCGTCGTCGGGCGCCTGGCCCGCAAGCACGGCCTGTCCGTCTCCTTCCGGCCCTCCGCGCACGGCGGTACGGGCGTCCTCGTCCGTATCCCGCGCGAGTTGGTGACCGAACCGCGCCGTGCGGACAGCCCCGCACCCGAGCCCGTCCAGGCCGCCGCCGGCCCCGCCAGGAGCCGTGGGCTTCTGAGCGCCGCACCCAGCGCTCCAGCGGCGGGCGCCCACTCCCGGCAGCCCGAGCCCGCCTCCGCGTCCCGGGGACCCGCCCGGGGCCACGAGGGGAACGAGAGCTCCCGGACCGGCGGACACGGGAGCGCGCACACCGGCGCACACGACAATTCCCGGACCGGCGAGTACGGGAGCGCGCACACCGGCGAGCACGAGAGCTCCCGGACCGGCGAGCACGAGAGCTCCCGGACCGGCGAGCACGAGAGCGCGCACCCCGGCGCGTACGCGACCGCGGCGCCTCCGCCCCAGGAGTTCGGAGCCAGCGGGCTGCCCAAGCGGCGCCGGGGCCAGACCCTGGCGGCGGTCGCCCGGGCGACCGCCTCCCGTTCCTCCTCCCCCGGCACCGCCGAGGAGTCCGCCGCGCACGAGCGCGACCGCGACCCGGCCGCCGCCAGGACCAAGCGGCCCTCGGGCGCGCGCTTCGGCGACTTCCGCCGTGCCGTGCAGGGCGCCGCCCCGTCGGACGAGGACACCCCTTCGTCCAGCGAAGAGACCCCCGCATCCGGCGCGACGGGCCGACACCCCACGGCTGACGGCGCCCCCTCCCCCGCCCGCTCCTCTCCCCTCTCGGAGGACGACACCGAATGATCACTGACAGCAAGCTCGACTGGCTGCTGGAGAGTCTGCTGGAGCGCACCCCCGGCGCCCGGCACGCCCTCGTGCTGTCCCGGGACGGCCTCAAGCTGTGCCGCACCCCGGAGCTCTCCGTGGACCAGGCCGACCAGCTCGCGGCCATCTCGGCCGGTATCCAGAGCCTGTCGCACGGCGCTTCCGTGGAGTTCGGCGACGGTGACGGCGGCGTGCGGCAGGCCATGGCGGAGTTCTACGGCGGCATCCTGTTCGTCGTGGAGGCGGGGGACGGCGCCCACCTGGCCGTCATCGCCGACGAGGAGTCGGATGTGGGTCTCATCGGCCACAACATGAACGAGCTGATCGAGCAGCTCAGCGAATACCTCAGCGCCCCGCCGCGCCAGCAGGCGGCGAGTGACGGGCGCGGGGGCGGGCAGGAATGACGCGGCCGGGCCGGGACGAGGACCCGGACCGGCTGTACACCGTGACCGGCGGGCGCAGCCGTTCGGTGGCCGGAGCCGACACCTTCGATCTGGTGACGCTCGTGGTCAGCGAGAGCGCCCCCGTGCGCGGCATGCAGTCGGAGCACGCCGCGATCCTGCGCATCTGCCGCTTCCCCACCGCGGTCGTGGAGCTGGCCTCCGATCTGGGACTGCCGGTGAGCGTCGTCCGCATCCTGCTGGGCGACCTGCTCGCCCAGGGGAAGATCACCGCCCGCCATCCGCGGCGTGCTCAGACCGCTGACGCACTGCCCGACCCCGACATCCTGAAGCAGGTGCTCGTTGGACTCCGCAACATCTGAAGCGAACCCGGTGGCGACCGCGACCGCTGACGCGCAGGACCGCCCCCCGCTGCTGAGCACGGCGGCGCAGGGGCTGAAGATCGTCATCGTCGGCGGTTTCGGGGTCGGCAAGACGACCATGGTCAGGGCGGTCAGCGACATCCGCCCGCTGAACACCGAGGAGACGATGACCCGGGCCGGCGAGGGGGTCGACGACCTCTCCGGCATCCAGGACAAGACGACCACCACCATCGCCTTCGACTTCGGGCGCATCAGCCTGGACGACGAGACGGTGCTCTACCTGTTCGGCGCGCCGGGCCAGGAGCGGTTCTGGTTCCTGTGGGACCGGCTCTTCTCCGGCACGCTGGGCGCCGTCGTGCTGGTGGACACCCGCAGGCTGGAGGAGTCGTGGTACGCCATCGACCGCCTCGAGGCGCACGGCACTCCGTTCATCGTCGCGAGCAACGACTTCGGCGGCCCCCGGCACGCGCCCGAACAGGTGCGTGAGGCGCTCGATCTGCCCGACGACGTCCCGCTGGTCGAGTGCGACGCGCGTTCCCGCGCCTCCAGCAAGGACGTGCTGCTCGCCCTCGTCCACCACCTGTACGCCCTCTCCACCGCGCGTCGGGAGAACACCCCGTGACACCCGCTCAGCACCACAGCTCCGTCTCCGCGCCGCCCCCCGGCTGCCCCGCGCACCCCAGCTCGGAGGCCGTCCCCCTGCTGGGGCCGCGCTTCCAGAACGACGACCGCGCCCGGCTCTACCGCGACATGTACGAGCAGCACGGCCCGCTCGCCCCGGTGACGCTGCCGGGCGACGTCCCCTGCTGGCTGGTGCTCGGCTACCGGGAACTGCACCAGATCACCTCCGACCCGGCGCTGTTCAGCCGCGACTCGGGCCTGTGGAACCAGTGGCCGAACATTCCGGCGGACTGGCCGCTGCTGCCGATGGTCGGCAAGCAGCCGTCGATCCTCTACACCGTGGGAGAGCGGCACCAGCGCCGCTCCGCCCTGGTCAGCGACGCGCTCGCCGCCGTGGACCCGTTCGAGTTGCGCGATCACTCCGAGCGGTTCGCCGACCGGCTGATCGACGAGCTGTGCGGGCGCGGCTCGGGTGACCTGATCGCCGAGTACGCCAAGGTGCTGCCCGCGCTGGTGCTCGCCCGGCTCTACGGCTTCACCGACGAGGAGGGCGCCGCGCTGGTGCCCAGCATCAACGACCTCGTGGACGGCGGCGAGGGCGCACTGGCCGGACGCGACCGGGTGAAGGGGGCGATGGAGAGGCTGCTGGCCTCCCGGCGCAGCGCCCCCGCCGCCGGAGTCGCCTCGCGGATGCTGCACCACGACTTCGCCGAGGGGTTCTCCTTCGAGGAGATCGTCGAGGACATGATGGTCAACATCATCGCGGGCCACCAGCCGACCGCCGACTGGATCGGCAACTCGCTGCGGCTGATGCTCACCGACGACCGGTTCGCCGCCTCGCTGACCGGCGGCCGGCACAGCGTCGCCGAGGCGATGAACGAGGTGCTGTGGGAGGACACCCCCACCCAGAACATCGCGGGCCGCTGGGCCACCCGGGACACCCAGCTCGCCGGGCGGCACGTGGCGGCGGGCGACCTGCTGATGCTCAGCTTCGCCGCCGCCAACGGCGACCCCCAGGTGCGGCCCGACCGCACGGTGCTGACCGGCGGCAACAACGCCTTCCTCTCCTTCGGGCACGGGGACCACCGCTGCCCCTACCCCGCGCAGGACATCGCCGAGGGCATCGCCCGTACCGGCATCGAGGTCCTGCTCGACCGGCTGCCGGACGTCGACCTGGCCGTCAGCCGGCAGGCCCTGGTGTGGCGGCCCTCGCCCTTCCTGCGGGGCCTGGCGTCGCTGCCCGTCCGCTTCACCCCGACTCCGACGAGCGCCCAGGGAGGCCTGTGATGCCCGAGCCCGCCTCGTGTCCCTTCACCGGGACGGGATCACCGGACGCCCGGGGCGGCGTGATCGCGCTCGATCCGCTCGTCGGCGACCTGGCGGGCGAGGGCGCGGCGCTCCGCGCGGCAGGGCCGCTGGCCCCCGTCGAACTGCCAGGCGGGGTGCGAGTGTGGGCGGTCACCCACCACGCCGAGGCGCGGCGGCTGCTGACCGACAGCAGGCTGGTGAAGGACATCGGCCACTGGGCCGCCTGGAGACGCGGGGAGATCCCCGAGACCTGGCCGCTGATCGGCCTGGCCGACCCGGGCCCCAGCATGCTCACCTTCGACGGCCCCGAGCACCGCAGGCTGCGCACGCTGACCGCGCAGGCCCTCACCCCCCGCCGGGTGGCCGCGATGCGGCCCCGCATCGAGGAGATCACCCGCGGACTGCTGGACGACCTCCAGGCCTCGGCCGACGCCGAGGGCCGCGTCGACCTGAAGTCCGCGTTCGCCTATCCCCTGCCGATGGCGGTCATCGGGGATCTGGTGGGTGTCGACACCGGCCGGATTCCCCGGCTGCGGACCCTCTTCGACGGCTTCTTCAGCAGCGTCACGCCGGGCGAGGACGTCCAGGCCATCATCGCCGAACTCGGCGCGCTCTTCGGCGCGATCGTGGCCGAGAAGCGCCGGTCCCCGGGCGACGATCTGACCAGCGCGCTGCTGGCCGCCGCCGAGGGGGGCGACTCGCTCAGCGACGAGGAGATCATCGCCACCGTCCAGGTGCTGATCACCGCGGGGCACGAGACCACCATCAGCCTGATCGTGAGCGCTGTACGCGCCCTGCTGACCCACCCTGACCAGCTCGCTCTCGTCCTGTCTGGCGAGGTGAGCTGGGAGGCGGCCATCGAGGAGACGCTGCGGTGGGACGCGCCCACCACGCACGTGCTGATCCGGTTCGCCACCGAGGACATGGAGGTGGGCGGCACCGTGCTCGCACAGGGCGACGCGGTGATCATCGCCTACGGCGCCATCGGGAGGGACGAGCGGCAGCACGGACCCGACGCGGAGCGCTTCGACGTCACCCGGACACCGACGCGGCACCTCTCCTTCGGGCACGGGCCCCACGTGTGCCCCGGGGCGCCGCTCTCGCGCCTGGAGGCCCTGGTCGCCCTCCCCGCCCTCTTCGAGCGCTTCCCCGGCCTCTCCCTCGCGGTCGACCCCTCGCGGCTGCGCAACAAGCCCGCGGTCACCCAGAACGAGCTGTACGAGCTGCCGGTACGGCTGCGCTGAACGGCGCGCTCGGACGAACGGGACCTGCGGCCGGCCCGGCGGCGCCGGTCAGCGAAGCCGAGTGGCCGTCCGCATACCGCGGGCGGGCGGCGGGACCCTCGCGTTGGGTTCCGCCACCCGCCCGCCTCTCAGCTGGCGTAGTCCTTGATCCAGTAAGAGCAGTCGATCCACCCCGGAAGCCCGCCGCTGAAGTCCTTCGCACAGGCCTTGAACTGGACCTCGGTGTTGCGCGGGAGGTTGCTGATCGTGCAGTACTTGAACCCGTTGTTCGAACCGTCCCGGTCGACGCACGTGATCTCGGAGCGGCCGGGGAGCTTGATGCGGAGCACCATGCCGTAGCCGTCCTTCTTGGTGTCCGCGATCCGGAACTTGTTGTTGTCACCGCTGTTGAACGCCCCGGTTCCACGACCGTTCGCCGCGTCCGCGATGTGCCAGGACCCGACGGCGTTCGCCGGGGCCTGCGCCAGCGCGACACAGGCGGCAGCGCCGACCGTCACGGCCAGAACACGCTTGATACGGGACATACGCCCCCCACTCTCTTCACTCACAAGCTCCCCGAACGGCGGGCCCGTCGGGGTGTCAGGAGAGGATCATGCCCCGGACAAGCGCGATGTGCCAGCGTTGCACGGGTACTTCTTTGCCGCCGCGCTGTGCGCGCTGCGTTCGACGAGCTAAGTTCGCAGACGCACACACGCGAACGGCCGGGCGCGTCCGCGTACGGGCGGCCCGGCCGGGGCCTTCCGCCTCTTCCGGACGAAGCGGAACCGGAAACTCGGAAGGCGCGGGGTCAGTTCGTGTCGCGTTCCGCCGCGGCGGCCCGCACCCGTCCGCGTACCCCGAACCAGCCCGCGACCAGCGCGGCGGCGATCACGGGCACCAGCATCACGGTGCGCCGCCCCACGTCGGGGTCCTTCCACATCAGTACGACGACGCCGACCAGGAAGGCGATGGTCACCCACTCGGTGACGGGTGAGAAGGGAAGGCGGAAGGACGGGCGCTCGATCAGCCCTGCCTTGGCCCGCCGTACGAAGACCCAGTGGCACAGCATGATCGTGCACCAGGTGCTGATGATGCCGAGCGCGGCGATGTTCAGCACGATCTCGAACGCCTTGCCGGGCACGACGTAGTTGAGCCCGACGCCGACGACGCACACGGCCGAGGTCAGCAGGATGCCGCCGTAGGGCACCTGGCTGCGGTTCATCCGGGCGGTGAACTTGGGCGCGGACCCCGACATGGCCATGGAGCGCAGGATGCGCCCGGTCGAGTAGAGCCCGGAGTTGAGGCTGGACATGGCGGCGGTGAGGACGACGAGGTTCATCACGTCGCCTGCGCCGGGCACCCCGAGCTTGGACAGCACGGTCACGAACGGGCTCTCGCCGTCGGTGAACTGGTCCCAGGGCAGCAGCAGCGCGAGCAGCAGCACGGAGCCGACGTAGAAGAAGCCGACGCGCCACATGATGGCGTTCACGGCCTTGGGGACGACCTTGTGCGGCTCGGCGGTCTCGCCCGCGGTCACGCCGACCAGTTCGACGCAGGAGTAGGCGAAGACGACGCCCTGCATGACGATGACGACGGGCATCAGGCCGCTGGGGAAGATGCCGCCGTGGTCGGTGATCTGGCTGAGCCCCGGGGTGCTGCCGCCGACCTCGTGCTGGGTGGCGAGCAGGACGATGCCGATGCCCATGAAGACCACCAGCGCCGCCACCTTGATCACCGCGAACCAGAACTCCAGCTCGCCGAAGATCTTCACGGAGATCATGTTGATGGCCAGCACCACGGCGAGCGCGATCAGCGCGAGCACCCACTGCGGGATGTCGGTGAAGAAGCTCCAGTAGTGCGTGTAGAGGGCGATGGCGGTGATGTCCGCGATGCCGGTGGTCGACCAGTTGAGGAAGTACATCCAGCCGGCGACGTAGGCGCCCTTCTCGCCCAGGAACTCGCGCGAGTAGGAGACGAAGGAGCCCGAGGAGGGGCGGTGCAGCACCATCTCGCCGAGCGCCTTGACGACGAAGAAGGCGAAGAGGCCGCAGACGGCGTAGGCGATCGCCAGGGCGGGTCCGGCGGAGGCGAGGCGACCTCCCGCGCCCAGGAACAGACCGGTGCCGATCGCCCCGCCGATGGCGATCATGTTGATGTGGCGTGCCTTGAGGTCTTTGCTGTAGCCGGTGTCACCGGCGTCCTGTGCCGGCCCGTGGGGGGTCTGCGCTCCGGCCCGGTCACCCCCGCCGGGTTGCGGCGGGATGGCGTCCTGGACGACGTCGTTGCTCACGATCGTTCCAACTCACTCGAGGTTCGGGCGTTGCCGGGCCGGCCGCCGCGATCACGGCTGCGGACCAAGGCGTCACCTTTCCCTGCAGGGGGCAACTATGCGGTGATGCAGGTCACACCGGGAAACATCTCACACGTGATCTTCGTAGAGCGCGTCGATCTCCTGCTGGTAGGCGTCCGTGATCACGCGGCGGCGGAGTTTGAGTGAGGGCGTCAGCTCGCCCGTCGCGGGGCCCCACTCGCGCTCCAGGAGGCGGAAGCGCTTGACCTGTTCCGTGCGGTTGAGCCGCGCGTTGGCGGCGGCGACGGCCCGCTCGGCCTCGGCCCTCACGGCCGGGTGCCGGCTCAGTGCGCCGCCGGTGGCGTCGATGCCGTGGCGGGCCGCCCAGGCGCCGGCCGCCTCACCGTCCAGTACCAGCAGCGCCACCAGGTAGGAGCGGCCGTCCCCGTGCACCAGGGCCTGCCCGATGAGGGGGTGCTCCTTGAGCGCGTTCTCCACCAGCGCGGGCGAGACGTTCTTGCCGGTGGAGGTGACGATCATCTCCTTCTTGCGGTCGGTCACCCACAGGAAGCCGTCGTCGTCGACCCGGCCGATGTCGCCGGTGGCGAACCAGCCGTCCGCGTCGGTGGCGGGCTCGACTGAGCCGTCGGCGCGCAGGTAGCCCTCGAAGACGGTGGTTCCGCGCACCTCGATCTCGCCGTCCTCGGCCGTGCGGATCTCGGTGCCCTCCAGGGGGCGGCCGACGGAGCCGAGCCTGAAGGCTCGGGGCCCGTTGAGGGTGAGGGCTCCGGTCGTCTCGGTCAGCCCCCACGCGTCCATGATCGCGATGCCGAAGCCCGCCCAGAAGTCGAGCACGTCAGGCGGCATGGGCGCCGAGGCGCTGGCCGTCCACACCAGCGACTCGAAGCCCGCCTGCTCCAGCAGCGGCCCGATCACCTCGGCCCTGGCCTGCGCGTAGGCCGCCTCCAGCGCGGGCGGGGGCGCCTGCCCGCGCTCCCGGCAGCGCACGTGGGCGCGCGCCACCTCGCCGGCGGCCTCGACGGCGGCGCGCCGCTCCGGCGCCAGTGCCTCCACTCCGGCGCGCAGCGAGGCGGCGAGCTTCTCCCAGATCCTGGGTACGCCGAAGAACTCGGCGGGGTGCAGCCTGCGGGCCAGCGGGGCGAGGAGCGCCGGGTCCGCGCACAGGTGGACGTGGGAGGCGCGGAAGACGGGCAGGTAGATGCCCAGCATCCGTTCGGCGATGTGGGCGAAGGGCAGGTAGCACAGGTGGTCGGCGTGGTCGGGCAGCTCGGCGACCTGGTCGAGCGCGAGCGCGTTGAGGACGACGTTGCGGTGGCTGATCACCACGCCCTTGGGGTCGCCCGTGGTGCCGGAGGTGTAGACGACGGTCACCGGGTCCCAGGAGCGCACCCGGCGCCAGGTCTGCTCGAAGAGGGACGGCTCGTACGGGCGCGGCAGCGCGTTCCAGGCGGTGTGCGGGCCCACGGCGTCCTCGTCCGCCACGACGAGCCGCTGGGGGCCGAGGGAGGCGGGCAGCCGCTCCCAGCGCTCCCGTTCGCCGGCTCCCCCGACGACGGCGAGACGCGCCCTGGAGTGGCGCACGATGTGGGCGATCTGCTCGGGCGCGGCCGTCGGGTACACGGAGACGGGGACGGCGCCGAGGTGGACGAGGGCCAGGTCGGTGAGCCAGTGCTCGGGGCGGTTGCCCATCATGAGCAGTACGTGGTCGCCGGAGGTGACCCCGAGCGCGGTGAGCCCGGCCGCCACCTCGGCGATCCGGTGGCGGGCCTGTGCCCAGGTCAGGGTGGTGCGGGTGAAGTCGTCGGCGTACCAGGACAGCGCCGGGAGGTCGCCGTGGTCCTCCACGTCGCGCAGCAGCAGGTCGCAGAGGGTCAGTGCGGAGGGGGTGTCGCCGGGGAGTCGCAGGAGCGTGGTCATGGCACCTCCGGAAGCCGAAAGACGCCTGCGAAGGTTTCACACGAGTGGTGCGACAGCAATACTGTTGAACGTGATCGGTACGGACGGCACGCCGCCGGCGCGGCGGTGAGGAAGGCGCGGCACATGGAGCGACACGACGGGACGACGGAGGCGCTCACCGACCAGCTCACCGTCGACCAGCTCGCGGCCCGCGCGGGGGTGACCGTACGCACGATCCGTTTCTACAGCACGCGCGGCCTGCTGCCACCGCCCACGATCGGCCCCCGCCGCGTCGGCCGGTACGGGCCCGAACACCTCTCCCGGCTGGCGCTCATAGAGGAGTTGCAGAACCAGGGCATGACGCTGGCCGCCATCGAGCGCTATCTCCAGCGGCTCCCGGACGACATCAGCGCGCACGACCTGGCCATCCACCGGGCCGTGGTCGCCTCCTGGACGCCCGACACGGTGGACGAGACGACACGCGGCCAGCTTCAGGCGCGCGTCGGACGGGAGCTGACGGACGACGATCTGGACCGGCTGGAGGCGATGAGCGTGCTCGCCGGCACGGACGACCCGGATGTCTTCCGGGTCGATCCGGCGATGCTCCAGCTCGGGGTGCGGCTGCTGGACGTGCCGATCTCGCAGGAGGCGATCCTGGCGGCCCGCCAGGTGATGCTGGAGCACACCCGCTCGGCGGCGCGTGAGCTGAGCCGCCTGTTCAAACGGGAGGTGTGGGACCCCTATCGGGAGCAGGAGTCGGACCCGGAGCGGCTGGCGCGGATGAAGTCGCTGTCCGCGCACATGCAGCCGATGGTGGTGCAGGCCCTGGTGACCACCTTCCAGCGCTCGATGAAGGAGGAGCTGCGGGAGGCGTTCCCGCAGGAGAGCGCCCCGCAGCCGGACGCGGAGCCCGCCGCTTCGGGCCCCGCGCCGCAGTGAAGCGGGGCCCGTGGCGGCCCGCCCCGCGCCGCGCGGCGCGGGGTCCTGGCGGCCCGAAGGACCGGCCGGGCGCCGGGTCGGCCGTCAGTCGGTGAAGGTCTCGCCCCTCGCCGCCTTCTCCTCCAGCAGCGCGGGCACCGCGAACCGTTCCCCGTAGCGTTCGGCCAACTCGCGGGCGCGGGCGACGAACCCGGCCGGACCGCCCTCGTAGCCGTTGATGTACTGGATGACGCCGCCCGTCCAGGCCGGGAAGCCGATGCCCATGATGGAGCCGATGTTGGCGTCGGCGACCGTGGTGAGGACGCCCTCCTCGAAGAGCCGGACGGTGTCCAGCGCCTCGGCGAAGAGCATCCGCTCCTGCATGTCCGCGAAGGGGACGGCGGCCCCGCCCTCCTGGGCGCCCTGCCCGGTGAAGTGCTCACGCAGGCCCGGCCACAGTCCGACGCGCTTGCCGTCCTCGTCGTAGTCGTAGAACCCGGCGCCGCCGCCGCGTCCGGTGCGGCCGAACTCGTCGACCATGCGGTCCAGCACGGCGTCCGCCGGGTGCGCGGGCAGGTCCTTGCCCTCGGCGCGCAGGGCCTGGCGCGTCTCGTCGCGGATCTTGCGCGGCAGCGTCAGCGTGAGCTCGTCCATCAGGGAGAGCACCTTGGCCGGGTAGCCGGCCTGCGCGGCGGCCTGCTCGACGGTGGCCGGGTCGACGCCCTCGGCGAGCAGCGCGACGCCCTCGTTGATGAAGTGCCCGATGACACGGGAGGTGAAGAAGCCGCGCGAGTCGCCCACCACGATCGGGGTCTTGCGGATCTGCCGTACCAGGTCGAAGGCGCGGGCCAGCGCCTCGTCGCCGGTCTCGCGGCCCTTGATGATCTCGACGAGCGGCATCTTGTCGACGGGTGAGAAGAAGTGCAGCCCGATGAAGTCCGCCCGCCGCTGGACGCCTTCGGCGAGACCGGTGATCGGCAGCGTGGAGGTGTTGGAGCACAGCAGGGCGTCGGGGGCGACGATCTCCTGGATCTCCTGGAACACCTTGTGCTTGAGGGCCGGGTCCTCGAAGACCGCCTCGATCACCGCGTCGCAGCCTGCCACGTCCTGCGGATCGGCGGTGGGCGTGATGCGGGCCAGCAGGGCGTCCCGCTCGGCCTCGGTCGTCTTCCCCCGCTTGAGCGCCTTGTCCAGCAGCCCCGCCGAGTACGCCTTGCCCTTCTCCGCCGCCTCCTGCGAGACGTCTTTCAGGACCACCTCGATGCCCGCCTTGGCGCACGAGTAGGCGATTCCGGCGCCCATCATGCCCGCGCCGAGAACGGCGGCCTTCTCCACCTTCCGCTCCTGGATGCCGTCCGGCCTGCTGCGGCCCGCGTTGACGGCCTGGAGGTCGAAGAAGAACGCCTGGATCATGTTGGTGGAGATCTGCCCGCAGGCCAGCTCCACGAAGTAGCGCGCCTCGATCACCTGCGCCGTCTCGAAGTCCACCTGGGAGCCCTCGACGGCCGCCGCCATGATGTTGCGCTGCGCCGGGTAGGGGGCGCCGCCGGTCTGCTTCTTCAGGTTGGCGGGGAAGGCGGGCAGGTTCTCGGCGAACTTCGGGTGCGCGGGTGTCCCGCCGGGGATCTTGTAGCCCTTCTCGTCCCAGGGCTGCCGCGCCTGGGGGTTGGCCTCGATGAAGGCACGCGCCGCGGCCAGCATCTCCTCGCGCGTCCGCACGACCTCGTGGACGAGCCCGACTTCCTTGGCCTTGCCCGGACGGTACTGCTGCCCCTGGAGCAGCACGTTCAGCAGCGCGTCCGTGACGCCGAGCAGCCGCACCGCACGGGTGACGCCGCCGCCCGCGGGCAGCAGGCCCAGTGTGGCCTCGGGGCAGCCGATCTTCGAGCCTTTCGCATCGAGCGCCACCCGGTGGTGGCAGGCGAGCGCGATCTCCAGGCCGCCGCCGAGCGCGGCCCCGTTGACGGCGGCCACGACGGGCACGCCGAGGGTCTCGATACGGCGCAGGTCGCGCTTGATGCGCATGCCGCCTTCGAAGATCTCCTGGGCGTTCTCGGGCCGCGCCTGGATGAGCATCCGCAGGTCGCCGCCCGCGAAGAACGTCTTCTTCGCGGAGGTCATGATGACGCCCCGTACGCTCTCGCGCTCGGCCTCCAGCCGGTCGGCGGTCGCGGTCAACGACGTCTGGAAGGCCGCGTTCATGGTGTTCGCGGACTGGTCGGGGTCGTCGAAGGTCAGCGTGACGACGCCGTCGCCGTCCTGTTCCCAGCGGATGGCCGAGGAGGCCGAGGAGGCGGTGGAGTCTGCGGTTCCGGTGGCTTCGGTGGTCTTGGTGGTTTCGGTGGTTTCCGTGGATCGGGGCATGGCGTGGTCTCCGGTTTCGGGGTGAGGGCTGAGCTGCGTGCGGAAGGCGCGGGACGCGGCGACTACAGCCGCTCGACCACGGTGGCGACCCCCATGCCACCCCCCACGCACAGCGTGACCAGCCCGTACCGCTGGTCGGTCCGCTCCAGTTCGTCCACGCACGTGCCGAGCAGCATCGCCCCGGTGGCGCCCAGCGGGTGGCCCATCGCGATGGCCCCGCCGTTGACGTTGATCTTCTCCAGTGGGATCCCCATGTCCCGCTGGAACCGCAGGACGACGGCGGCGAACGCCTCGTTCATCTCCGCGACGGCGATGTCGTCCGCCGTCAGCCCGGCCTTGGCGAGGGCCTTGCGGCAGGCCGGGGCCGGACCGGTCAACATGATCGTCGGATCGGCTCCCGAGACGGCCACCGAGACGATCCGGGCGCGCGGGCGCAGCCCGTACCGCTTGCCGACCTCCTCGTTGCCGATCGCGACCAGCGCGGAACCGTCCACGATGCCCGAGGAGTTGCCCGCGTGGTGCACGTGGTCGATCCTCTCGACCCAGTGGTACTTCTGCAGCGCGACGGCGTCGAAACCGCCCATGTCGCCGATGGCGGCGAACGACGGCTTCAGACCGGCGAGCGTGTCGGCCGTGGTGCCGGGGCGGATGTGCTCGTCGTGGTCGAGGACGGTCAGCCCGTTGCGGTCGCGTACGGGCACGACGGAGCGCTCGAAGCGGCCGTCCTTCCAGGCGTGCGCGGCCAACTCCTGGGAACGGGCCGCGTACTCGTCCACGTCCCGGCGGCTGAAGCCCTCGACGGTGGCGATGAGGTCGGCGCCGATGCCCTGGGGGACGAAACCGGTGTCCCAGTTGGTCATCGGGTCGTTGAACCAGGCGCCGCCGTCACTGGCCATCGGCACCCGCGACATGGACTCCACGCCGCCCGCCAGCACCAGGTCCTCCCACCCCGAGCGGACCTTGGCCGCGGCCATGTTGACCGCCTCCAGACCCGAGGCGCAGAAGCGGTTCTCCTGGACGCCCGCGACCGTGTCGGGCAGCCCGGCGGCCAGCGCGGCGATCTTGGCGATGTCCGAGCCCTGGTCGCCGACGGGGCCGACGACGCCGAGCACGATGTCGTCGATGGCCTGCGGGTCCAGGTCCGGCATGCGGCGGCGCAGCTCGTCGATGAGGCCCACGACCAGGTCGACGGGCTTGGTGCCGTGCAGGGCACCGTTGGCCTTGCCACGCCCGCGCGGGGTGCGGAGGGCCTCGTACACGTACGCTTCTGAGCTCACGAGGGGTGCCTTTCGTGGGAGTGCGGAGTCAGGCGGCAGGGGGCCGGTGGCCGTCGTCAGCCGAGCAGCGACCTTCCGATGATCTCCTTCATGATCTCGGTGGTCCCGCCGTAGATGGTCTGGATGCGGCCGTCCGTGAACGCCTTGGCGACCGGGTACTCGTTCATGTATCCGTACCCGCCGTGCAGTTGCAGACAGCGGTCCGCCGCCCGCTTCTGCAACTCGGTCGCCCACCACTTGGCCATGGAGGCGTGCACCGCGTCCAGCTCGCCCTTCGCGTGGTCCTCGATGCAGCGGTCCAGGAAGGCGCGGGTGACGGCGCACTCGGTGGCCAGCTCGGCGATCTCGAAGCGGACGTGCTGGAGCTTGCCGAGCGGACGGCCGAAGGCGGTGCGCTCCTTGACGTACGCGGTGGTGATCTCCAGCAGGTGTTCGGCCGCGGCGATCCCCGCGACGGCGATCGCCATGCGCTCCTGGGCGAGGTTGGTCATCAGATGGACGAAGGCGCCGTTGACCTCGCCGAGCAGGTTCTCCTTGGGGACGCGGACGTCGGTGAAGAACAGCTCGGCCGTGTCCTGCGCCTTCTGGCCGATCTTGTCGAGGTTGCGGCCCCGTTCGAAACCGTCCATGCCGCGCTCGACCACCAGCAGGCTCAGTCCGTGCGCGCCGCCCTCCGGCGTCGTCTTCGCCGCGACGACCACGAGGTCGGCCAGGATGCCGTTGGAGATGAACGTCTTGGAGCCGTTCAGCAGCCAGTGGTCGCCCTTGTCCTCGGCCGCGGTCCGTATGCCCTGCAAGTCGGAGCCCGCGCCGGGCTCCGTCATGGCGAGGGCGGTGATGATCTCACCCGAGCAGAAGCCCGGCAGCCAGCGCCGTTTCTGCTCGTCGGTGGCCAGCGAGGTGAGGTAGGGGCCGACGATGTCGTTGTGCAGCCCGATGGCCAGGCCCGGCGCGCCCGCGCGGGTGAACTCCTCGGCCAGCACCGCCGCGTAGCGGAAATCGGCCTCTCCCCCGCCGCCGTACTCCTCGGGCACGGCAGGCCCCAGCAGCCCCTGCCGTCCGGCCGCCCGCCACACCTCGCGTGAGACGACGCCGTCCTGCTCCCACCGGGCGTAGTGCGGCTCGACCTCCTTGGCGAGGAAGGTGCGGACGGTCCGCCGGAACGCCTCGTGGTCCTCGGTGAAGATCTGGCGCTTCATGACGTGGGGTGCTCTCCTTCACGCGTGTCGGCCGGGCCCTCGGACGTGCCGGCCGGGCCCTGGGAGGTTCCGGGCGGGCCCTCGGGAGTGCCAGGCGGGCCCTCGGAGGTTCCGGGCGCCGGGCGGGCCTGCCCGGTGGAGGCGGCCAGGGACGGGACGTCCCAGTCGCGGGCGACCTGCGCGGTGTGGGCGCCGGGCCTGGCCGGGCCCGCGTACACGCCGGTGGGGGTGGCGGAGAACCGCGG
>NZ_JASKYT010000104.1:0-20567 GCF_041028275.1 Streptomyces sp. PU-14G | reverse complement strand
AACCCCCACGGGGCTCCGCCCCGAGCCCGGGGGCACCATCCCCCGCCCCTCTTACGGGGTGGGGGCCGCGAGGGCGCCAGCCCCGTCTCTCGTCCGCCGCCACGGCGCGCAACGACAGTGGCGAGGGTCCGGCGGAGAGGGGGCGGCCTCAGCCGAAGCGTTCGGCCGCCCCGCGAGGGTCACCCGCCGAATTCCTGGAGGCCCTTCTGGGCCTGGTCCAGAAGGGCCTGGCGGCCCTCCAATTCGCGTTCCAGCTTGGCGGCCTTGGCCGTGTTCCCCGCGGCCCGGGCCTTCTCCAGCTGCGCGTGCAGCTTGTCGACGGCGTCCTGGAGCTGGCCCGTCAGCCCTGCGGCGCGGGCCCGCGCCTCGGGGTTGGTGCGGCGCCACTCGGCCTCCTCGGCCTCCTGGATGGCGCGTTCGACGGCGTGCATCCGGCCCTCGACTCTGGGCCGTGCGTCGCGCGGGACGTGGCCGACGGCGTCCCAGCGTTCGTTGATGCCGCGGAACGCGCTTCGCGCGGTCTTCAGATCCGTGATGGGCAGCAGCTTCTCCGCCTCGGCGGCGAGTTCCTCCTTGCGGGAGAGGTTCTCGCGCTGCTCGCTGTCGCGTTCGGCGAAGACCTCGGCGCGGGCCTGGAAGAAGACGTCCTGGGCGCCCCTGAACCGCGCCCACAGGTCGTCCTCGTGCTCCCGCTGCGCCCGTCCCGCGGCCTTCCAGTCCTGCATGAGGTCGCGGTACTTGGCGGCGGTGGGGCCCCACTCCCGCGAGCCGGAGAGCGCTTCGGCCTCGGCGACCAGCTTCTCCTTGCGCTGCCGTGCTTCCTCACGCTGCGCGTCGAGCTGCGCGAAGTGTGCCTTGCGGCGTTTGGAGAAGGCGGAGCGCGCGTGCGAGAAGCGGTGCCACAGTTCGTCGTCGCTCTTGCGGTCGAGCCGCGGCAGGCCCTTCCAGGTGTCGACCAGCGCCCGCAGCCGTTCGCCGGCTGCCCGCCACTGGTCGCTGGCCGCCAGTTGTTCGGCCTCGGTGACCAGTTCCTCCTTGGCGTGGCGCGCCTCTTCGGACTGCTGGGCCTTGCGGGCCTTGCGCTCCTCGCGGCGCGTCTCGACCGTCCCGGCCAGTGTGTCGAGGCGGGCGCGCAGCGCGTCGAGGTCGCCCACGGCGTGGTGGGCGTCGACCTGCTCGCGCAGGTGCTCGATCGCGGTGGTGGCGTCCTTCGCCGACAGGTCGGTGGTCTTCAACCGGCGCTCAAGCAGGTCGGTCTCCACGACCAGACCGTCGTACTTGCGCTTGAAGTAGGCGAGGGCCTCGTCGGGCGAGCCCGCCTGCCACGACCCGGCGACCTTCTCGCCGTCCGCCGTACGCACGTACACAGTCCCCGCGTCGTCGACGCGGCCCCACGGGTCGCTGCTCACAGCGCCTCCTCCACAAGATGCCCGGGAGGGGCGTTGCGGCCCCCCGGCATCGTCCACGGTTCTCGTCACAGCCAACATAGGCGACCGGCGCCCGCGCTGTCCGCATCCGGCGGGCGGCGAATTGCCGGGCCGGGGGTGGGGTGCCTTCGGCCGAGGCGCCCCAGTCCCCGGCCCGGACGGCACCCCCGGCGGGGTGGACGCGCGGGCGGCGACGGTCGGTTCTTCAGGACTTACGGACCGTAGCCTTGTCGATCACCACGGTGGCGTTGGGCGGGCCGTCGCCCTGCGGGGCCGCCACTCCCGCGTCGGCGATCTTCTTCAGCACCTTCATGCCGGAGTCGGTCACCTTCCCGAACGGCGTGTAGTTGGGCGGAAGCTCGCTGTCCTTGTAGACGAGGAAGAACTGGCTGCCGCCGGTGTCCGGGCCGCTGTTGGCCATCGCGACGGTGCCGGCCGGGTACTCGGCGCCCTTGAGGTTCTCGTCGTCGAGCTCGTAGCCGGGACCGCCCGCCGGGCTGCCCTTGGGGGAGCCGCACTGGAGCACGTACAGCGGCTTGGGCTTGGGCAGCGCCGTCATCCGGTGGCAGGGGGAGTGGTCGAAGTACTTCTCGCCCGCCAGGAAGTTGAAGGAGTTGACGGTGTGCGGGGCCTTGTCCGCGTCCATCTCGACGGGGATGTCCCCGCAGCTGGTCTCCAGCTTCATGGTGTAGTCGGCGGACTTGTCCACCGTCATGGCGGGTTCTTTCTTCCACTGCTTGTCGCTGGGCTTGCCCTTGGCGGGCTCGTCGCAGGGGTCGGGGGCCTTGCTGGTGGGTGCCTCGGAGGGCTTGTCCGCCGCTTCGTCCTTCTTCTCGTCCCCGTTCAGCCCGCCCGTGGCGGCGTACGCCCCGCCGGCCGCGAGGACGAGCACCACGCCGATGGCGATCGCCGTATTGCGGACGCGGGCCCTGCGCCGGGCTGCTTCCTTGCGCTTGAGGTACCGCTCGTACTTCTCCCGGGCGAGCTGCTTTCTGCGCTGCTCACTGCTGACCACGGTCTCGTCTCCTTCGAGGCGTCGCACCTGCGGGGGCTCACGTACCGTATACGTCTCCCCTGTGGGCCCGCCCTGCCCTCGTGCTGCTTCTTACCTGTTGGCCCGGTGCGCGTCGGCGCCGGTAGGCTGGCTGCCTGACCGGCGAAGCGCCCACTCGGCCGCTTCGCCGCTGTGATCCGCCGTCGGACGAATTGAAGGACGATCGTGCTTGTTGCCGGGTTCCCCGCCGGGGCCTGGGGGACCAACTGTTATCTGGTCGCCCCCGCCGCCGGTGAGGAGTGCGTGATCATCGACCCTGGCCACCAGGCCGCGCCGGGGGTCGAGGAGGCCGTCGCCAAGCACCGGCTCAAGCCGGTCGCGGTGATCCTCACGCACGGCCACATCGACCACGTCGCCTCCGTCGTCCCCGTCTGCGGTGCGCACGACGTGCCCGCCTGGATCCACCCGGCCGACCGCTACATGATGAGCGACCCGGAGAAGGGGATCGGGCAGACCATCGGAGCGCCCCTGATGGGCGAGCTGACGGTGGGCGAGCCGGACGACGTCAAGGAGCTGTCCGACGGCGCGGCGCTGAAGCTGGCGGGCATGGAGTTCACCGTCGCGCACGCGCCCGGCCATACCAAGGGGTCGGTGACCTTCAGGATGCCCGAACAGGCGGACGTACCGCCTGTCTTCTTCTCGGGCGACCTGCTGTTCGCCGGCTCCGTCGGACGCACCGACCTGCCCGGAGGTGACTCGGAGGAGATCCTCAGCTCGCTCGCACGCGTGTGCCTGCCGCTGGAGGACGAGACCGTGGTGCTGGCCGGGCACGGCCCCCAGACGACGATCGGCACCGAGCGCGCCACCAACCCCTTCCTGCGGCAGGTGGCCGCCGCCGGGCCGGGAGGCGGCGTCGGCGACGCCGCCCCACGACGAGGAATGTGACGAGAAGCCCCGTGAGCACCTTCAGCGCCCCCAAGGGCACCTACGACCTGCTGCCGCCCGACTCGGCGAAGTACCTCGCCGTGCGCGAGGCCATGGCGGCGCCGCTGCGCAGGTCGGGATACGGCTATGTGGAGACGCCCGGATTCGAGAGCGTCGAGCTGTTCGCACGCGGTGTCGGCGAGTCCACCGACATCGTGACGAAGGAGATGTACACCCTCACCACCAAGGGCGGTGACGAGCTGGCGCTGCGGCCCGAGGGCACCGCCTCGGTGCTGCGCGCCGCGCTGGAGGCCAACCTCCACCGGGGCGGCAACCTCCCGGTGAAGCTGTGGTATTCGGGCTCCTACTACCGCTACGAGCGTCCGCAGAAGGGCCGTTACCGGCACTTCTCCCAGGTGGGTGCCGAGGCCATCGGTGCCGAGGACCCGACGCTGGACGCCGAGCTGATCGTCCTGGCGTACGACGCCTACCGTTCGCTCGGACTGAGCGGTTTCCGGCTGCTGCTCAACTCCCTGGGCGACCGCACCTGCCGCCCCGTCTACCGGAGCGCGCTGCAGGAGTTCCTGCGCGGCCTGGACCTGGACGAGGAGACGCGGGCCCGTATCGAGATCAACCCGCTGCGGGTGCTCGACGACAAGCGGGAGAGCGTGCAGCGGCAGCTGGCCGGGGCGCCGATGATGCGCGACCACCTGTGCGAGGAGTGCAAGGCCTTCCACGAGGAGGTGCGTGCGCTGCTCACCGACGCGGGCGTCCCCTTCGAGGACGATCCCCGGCTGGTGCGCGGACTCGACTACTACACGCGTACCACTTTCGAGTTCGTTCACGACGGCCTGGGGTCCCAGTCCGCCATCGGCGGCGGCGGCCGTTACGACGGTCTCTCCGAGATGATCGGGGGCCCTGAGCTGCCGTCCGTCGGTTGGGCTCTGGGCGTGGACCGCACGGTCCTCGCCCTGGAGGCGGAGGGCGTGGATCTGGCACTGCCCGCGGTCACCGAGGTCTACGCCGTGCCGCTCGGAGAGGAGGCCAGGCGGCGGCTGTTCCACCTGGTCACCGAGTTGCGCAGGGAGGGCGTCGCGGCCGATCTCGCCTACGGCGGCAAGCGCATGAAGAACGCGATGAAGTCGGCCAACCGTTCCGGGGCGCGCTTCGCGCTGCTGCTGGGCGAACGCGATCTGGCCGACGGCGTGGCCCAGCTCAAGGATCTCGCGAGCGGCGAGCAGACCGCCGTGTCGCTGGCGGGTGCGGTGGCCGAGGTGCGGGACAAGCTGCGCTGACCACACAGCGAGTTGGGGCAGAATGAGCCTGGTACCGGCCATGACCAGATGACGGGACGAAGGCTATGACGATGACGGCACCCCCCGGTGAGGCGCATGTGACCGCTGACGCACCGAAGGGGGGTGCCGTCGGTGCGAGCAAGGCGTTCGGCTGGATGCTGATCATCACGGGCGCCGCGGGCCTGCTCGCGTCCTGGGTCATCACGCTGGACAAGTTCAAGCTCCTGGAGGACAAGAACTTCAAGCCGGCGTGCAGCATCAACCCGGTCATCGCCTGCGGCAACATCATGGAGAGCGACCAGGCCGCGGCCTTCGGCGCCCCCAACCCCATGATCGGCCTGGTCGCCTACGGCGTCGTCGTCTGCGTCGGTGTCTGTCTGCTCACCCGCGTCACCTTCCCGCGCTGGTACTGGCTGACGTTCAACGCCGGCTGCCTCTTCGGTGTCGGCTTCGTGTCGTGGCTCCAGTACCAGTCCCTGTACGTGATCGGCAATCTGTGCCTGTGGTGCTGCCTGGCCTGGGTCGTCACCATCGTCATGTTCTGGTACGTGACCGCGCACAACGTCCGCAGCCAGTTCCTGCCGGCGCCCGCGGGGGTGCGCGGCTTCGTCGGGGAGTTCCCGTGGGTGCTGCCGGTGCTGCACATCGGCGTGATCGGCATCCTCGTCCTCACGCGCTGGTGGGACTTTTGGACGGGCTGACGTGTGCGGCGGCACGCACCCGTGGCCGACGGCGCTGAGAGCCGGGTCCGCGGGAGGGACCCGGCGGGCGGGACGTTTGTCGGTGGCCTGACTTAGGGTTTCCCGTTGTGGAGCCCGATCTTTTCACCGCAGCAGCAGAGGACCGCCAGGCCAAGGACCCGTCCGCGAGTCCCCTGGCCGTGCGGATGCGCCCGCGCAGCCTGGACGAGGTGGTGGGGCAGCAGCATCTGCTGCGCCCGGGCTCGCCGCTGCGCCGCCTGGTCGGGGAGGGCGGGGGCGGCCCCGCGGGCTCCTCGTCGGTGATGCTGTGGGGCCCTCCGGGCACCGGCAAGACGACGCTCGCGTACGTCGTCAGCCAGGCCACCGACAAGCGGTTCGTGGAATTGTCGGCGATCACCGCCGGGGTCAAGGAGGTACGCGCCGTCATCGACGGTGCCCGCCGTTCGTCCGGCGCCTACAACAAGGAGACCGTTCTCTTCCTCGACGAGATCCACAGGTTCAGCAAGGCCCAGCAGGACTCCCTGCTGCCCGCGGTGGAGAACCGCTGGGTCACCCTGATCGCCGCGACGACGGAGAACCCGTACTTCTCCGTGATCTCGCCGCTGCTCTCCCGTTCTCTGCTGCTGACGCTGGAGCCGCTGACCGACGACGACATCCGCGGGCTGCTGCGGCGCGCCGTCGCCGACGAGCGCGGTCTCGACGCCCGCGTGACCCTCCCCGAGGACTCCGAGGCACACCTGCTGCGCATCGCGGGCGGCGACGCCCGGCGCGCGTTGACGGCGCTGGAGGCGGGCGCGGGCGCGGCCCTGGCCAAGGGGGAGTCCGCCATCGCCCTGTCCACTGTCGAGGAGGCCGTGAACAAGGCCGCGGTCAAGTACGACCGGGCGGGCGACCAGCACTACGACGTGGCCAGCGCGCTGATCAAGTCCATCCGCGGCTCGGATGTGGACGCGGCGCTGCACTACCTGGCGCGGATGATCGAGGCGGGGGAGGACCCCCGGTTCATCGCCCGCCGTCTGATGATCTCGGCGAGCGAGGACATCGGGCTGGCCGACCCCCAGGCGCTCCAGACGGCAGTGGCCGCGGCGCAGGCCGTGGCCATGATCGGTTTCCCCGAGGCCCGGATCACGCTGAGCCAGGCCACGGTGGCGCTGGCGCTGGCCCCGAAGTCCAACGCGGTCTACCTGGCCGTCGACGCGGCGCTCGCGGACGTGCGGGCGGGGCTCGCCGGGCCCGTGCCGTCCCATCTGCGGGACAGTCACTACAACGGCGCCCAGAAGCTGGGCCACGGCAAGGGTTACGCGTATCCGCACGACCTTCCCGGCGGTATCGCCGCGCAGCAGTACGCGCCCGACGAGGTGCACGGCAAGCGCTACTACGAGCCCACGAGGTACGGCGCGGAGGCCCGTTACGCGCAGGTGGCCGAACGTGTGAGGGCCCGTCTGCGCGGGGAGGACGTCCAGCAGCCGGGCGGCGAGCAGGGTTCCTTCACAGCCGGATGACGACCAGCGCGACGTCGTCCACGGACCCTTCGCTGACGCCCAGGCCGGCCAGCAGCGCGTCCGCCAGGTCCTCAGGGCCCAGGCTGCCGCGCCGGGAGACGGCCTCGGTCAGGCGCGCGAGTCCCGTGTCGATGTCCTCGTCGCGGCGTTCGATGAGGCCGTCGGTGTAGAGGACGAGAACGTCTCCCGGGGTGTAGGTGCAGGTGGCCTGTGCCCGCGGTTCCGCCTCGTTGGCGCGGGTGGCCAGCGGCGGATCGGTGGCCTGGTCGAGGAGTTCGCAGGTGCCGTCCTGGTGCCGCAGGATCGGCGGTGGGTGGCCCGCGCTGCTGTAGGTGAGCGTGTGGTGGGGGCTGTCGACCACGATCTTGACGGCTGTCGCGTTCATCGCACCCTCGACGGTGCCCGCGTACAGGCCCAGTACCTGCAGGGCCCTGGCGGGCCCGTCCGTGGCACGCATCGCGGCGCTGAGCGCGCTGCGCAGCATGCCCATGACGGCAGCCGCCTCCAGGCCGTGGCCGACCACGTCGCCGACGGCTGCGGCGAATCGGCCCTCGTGGGTGTCGGTCACGTCGTACCAGTCGCCGCAGACGTTGAGGGTCCCGGCGGCCGGCAGGTAGCGGACGGCGACGTTCGGCCGGGGGAGTCCCGGCGAGTAGAGCATCGCCTCCTGAAGGGTGAGCGCCACCTGCCGTTCCTGGGCGTTGGACCGGCGCAGTTCCTCGTTGATCCGGACCAGTTCCTGGGCCCGCGCGTAGAGCTGGGTCGTCAGGTCGGGTGCGGCCTCCCGGGCGCGGGCCCCGGCCGGCCGCGCGCCGTCCTCGGCCGCCACCTGCGTACCGTCCCGCGACGGTAGGTCCGCACCCTCGGCTGCGGGGTCCGTCAGGGCGGGGATGCTGCCGTGCTGCTGCTGGTAGGAGCGGATGAAGCCGGTCATGTCCTCTTCGCGGCACAGCACGGCGCTCACGGATCCGTCCGGGGCCAGCAGCGGGGTGTTGACCGTGTGCCACCAGCGTTCCTCGAAGACTCCGGGCTTGCCGGCGACCGGGATGTCGTACTTCTGGAGCGGGATGACGTCCACCTTGCGGAAGGTGACGACCCGGTGCAGAGAGGATCTCAGGCTGCGGATGCCGTCGGCCTCGGGGTCGGCGCGGTTCTCCGGGAAGACGTCGAAGATGTACTGGCCGACCAGCTCGTCCCTGATACGCAGGGTGAGTTCCAGGTACGCGGGGTTGACGTCCCGGATGACCAGGTCGGGACCCAGCAGCGCGTAGGCGCTGGGCGAGGCGGCGAAGAGGGCCGCGTAGTCGATCTCCGGTGACGTCACACGCTTCCTGCCGGTTCCCGGGTAAAAGGGACACATCCACTCTAGTGAGGGCGGTGCGGAGCCGCGCGGCAGGTGACCGCGGCCGTTCTGCCGCGCGGCCCGGCGGGCGGCCGGCGGGGCGTGCCTCGTCAGCCGCCCTGGGCGAACAGGGAGTGCATCGCGTGTCGCAGCCCGGCGACGGAGGCGACGGGCTCGGCGAAGTCGAAGCGGGTGTCCACGCACGAGCCCGCGGCGTTCCAGCCCCGCACGCGCAGTCCGAACCGGTCCAGGGCCAGCGGCGCGGCGTGTCCCCACCCCTGGCAGGCGCACAGCGCGCGCACCTGCTCGGCGTGGGCCGAGGCCAGGTGCTGGAGAAGTTCGGCCTCGTGGGCCGCGAGGGGGTCGCAGGACGCGTCGGCGAAGGCGTCGGGTTCCACCCCCTCGGCGCCCCACAGGTCGTCGACGTAGGCCTCGCCGACCTCCAGGCGGAGCATCTGCCGGGAGTCCCCGGCGACGGGTGCCGTCGGGGCGGCCTCGGCCAGCAGGCGGGCGCAGGCGGCTCGCTCGTCGCCGCGTACGGGGGTGAGCCAGCCGGCGATCCAGGCGCGTCCGCGGATGCGGTGCGGTACGGAGACGGGCGCCACGTCCGTGATCTCCATCACCGCGGCGAGGTCGTCGTCCTGGGCGTAGGCGCACACGCGTGCCTCCACCGAGTCGGCCGTCACCAGGACGATGACGTCTCCTTCGGGGGTGACGGCGCGGGCTTCGGGGACGCCGGCCCCCGGTTCCGCGGGCCCTTGGTCGGCGCCGGGAATGCTGAGCAGGGCGGATACGCTGGATTGCGCGAGGGTTCGTACACGTTCGGCGGCGGTCGGCTGCCGGGCGTCTTCCACGGGACGCGGCTGTTCCTCCTCGGCGTCTGTGCCAGGCAGGGGGATCCCAGGTCGAAACATACGTGCTCCTCAGCTAAGGTAAGGCTCACCTAACTTACACGGAGGTTCGTTCAACGTGAACCAGTCGCGTCCCAAGGTCAAGAAGTCGCGTGCCCTGGGCGTCGCGCTGACCCCGAAGGCCGTCAAGTACTTCGAGCAGCGCCCGTACCCGCCCGGGGAGCACGGCAGGGGCCGCAAGCAGAACAGCGACTACAAGGTCCGTCTGCTGGAGAAGCAGCGCCTGCGCGCGCAGTACGACATCAGCGAGAGCCAGATGCGCCGCGCCTACGACCGCGCGCGCAAGACCGACGCCAAGACCGGTGAGGCCCTGGTCGTCGAGCTGGAGCGGCGTCTTGACGCGCTCGTGCTGCGGGCCGGCCTGGCCCGCACCATCTACCAGGCGCGCCAGATGGTCGTGCACGGCCACATCAGCGTCAACGACCGGAAGGTCGACAAGCCGTCCTTCCGTGTCCGCCCCGACGACGTGGTGATGGTGCGCGAGCGCAGCCGCCAGAAGTACCCCTTCCAGGTCGCCCGTGAGGGTGGCTACGCGGGCGAGGGCGAGACCCCGCGCTACCTGCAGGTCAACCTGCAGGCGCTCGCCTTCCGCCTGGACCGGGACCCCAACCGCAAGGAGATCCCGGTGATCTGCGACGAGCAGCTCGTCGTCGAGTACTACGCGCGCTGACCTCGGCGGTTCCCCAGCGGCCCGCCCTGCGGCACCGGCGACAGCCGGTCCGCGGGGGCGGGCCGCGGCGTTTGCGCTCCGGCTTCCCTCCCGCTCGACTCCCACCGGCACACCTCGCGGGTGTCCCGGCCCGGAATCCGGTACAGGGCCGGTGCCGCGGCGCGATAAGGTCGGTACCTCATACGCCGCCGCGGTCGGCCACCCGGCGAGCGGCGGCCGACCCCATGACCCTCAAGGGAAGCGGTGCAGCGTGTCCGGTGGAGAAGTGGCCGGTCTCCTCGTGGCCGTCTTCTGGGCGATCCTGGTGTCGTTCCTCGCCGTGGTGCTGGTGAGGCTCGCACAGACGCTCAAGGCGGCGACGAAGCTGGTGTCGGGCGTGACGGAGCAGGCGGTCCCCCTCCTGGGAGAGGCGTCGGCGACGGTCCGCTCCGCACAGACCCAGCTGGACCGCGTCGACGCGATCGCCTCGGACGTCCAGGAGGTCACCTCCAACGCGTCCGCCCTCTCCTCCACGGTCTCCACCACTTTCGGCGGCCCGCTCGTCAAGGTCGCGGCGTTCGGCTACGGCGTACGGCGAGCTCTCGGCCGCAAGGAGCCCGGCTCCAAGGAGTCGCGGGACGCGGGAAAGGTCGTCGTCGGCCGCACCGTCCCCGCCGCCCGGCGCGGCGGCCGCAAGCGCCGAAAGGGCTGATCCCGCATGTTCCGCCGAGCCTTCTGGTTCACCACCGGCGCCGCCGCCGGTGTCTGGGCCACCACCAAGGTCCAGCGCAAGATCCGCAGCCTCGCCCCCGACGCGCTGGCCGTCCGCGCGGCAGACAAAGCCGTCGAGGGCGGCCACCGGCTGCGCGAGTTCGCCCTCGACGTGCGCGCGGGAATGGCACAGCGCGAAAGCGAACTCAAGGACGCGCTGGGCCTCGACGCACCGGAGGAGCCCGGCCCCGTGCCCCGGCTCCCCGGCCGCCGGACGGCCTCGCTTCCGCGCCAGCAGAGCGCCCCGCAGCAGGGCACCCCGCAACTGGGCGCCGTCCACCCCGCGCCCCGGCGCCACGACCTGAGCGGCCCCGAGGCCCACCCCCACCACTCGAACGACCGGAATGAGGACCACTGATGGAGTCGGCTGAAATCCGCCGCCGCTGGCTGCGCTTCTTCGAGGAGCGGGGGCACCACGTCGTGCCGTCGGCGTCGCTGATCGCGGACGACCCCACGCTCCTCCTGGTCCCCGCGGGCATGGTCCCCTTCAAGCCGTACTTCCTGGGCGAGGTCACCCCGCCCTGGTCGCGCGCCACCAGCGTGCAGAAGTGCGTGCGCACGCCGGACATCGAGGAGGTTGGCAAGACCACCCGGCACGGCACCTTCTTCCAGATGTGCGGCAACTTCTCCTTCGGCGACTACTTCAAGGAGGGCGCCGCCAAGCTCGCCTGGGAGCTGCTGACCAGTCCCCAGGGGCAGGGCGGTTACGGGCTCGACCCCGAGCGTCTGTGGATCACCGTCTACGAGCAGGACGACGAGGCCGAGCGCATCTGGCGCGACATCGTCGGGGTGCCCGAGGAGCGCATCCAGCGCCTGGGCATGGAGGAGAACTACTGGGACATGGGCGTGCCCGGCCCCTGCGGCCCCTGCTCCGAGATCAACTACGACCGCGGGCCCGAGTTCGGCCGCGAGGGCGGCCCGGCCGTCAACGACGAGCGGTACGTGGAGATCTGGAACCTGGTCTTCATGCAGTACGAGCGCGGTCCCGGCGAGGGCAAGAACTATCCGATCCTCGGCGACCTGCCCAGCAAGAACATCGACACCGGTCTCGGTCTCGAACGCCTGGCGATGATTCTCCAGGGCGTGCACAACATGTACGAGATCGACACCTCGCGCGCCGTCATCGACAAGGCCACCGCGCTGACCGGCGTCTCCTACGGCGCCGCCGAACAGACCGACGTGTCGCTGCGCGTGGTCAGCGACCACATCCGCACCTCGGTCATGCTCATCGGCGACGGCGTCACCCCCGGCAACGAGGGCCGCGGCTACGTGCTGCGCCGCATCATGCGCCGCGCCATTCGCAACATGCGCATCCTGGGCGCCACCGGGCCGGTCGTCCAGGATCTCCTCGACGTCGTCATCGAGACGATGGGGCAGCAGTACCCCGAGCTGATCACCGACCGCAAGCGCATCGAGACCGTCGCGCTCGCCGAGGAGGCCGCCTTCCTCAAGACCCTGAAGGCCGGCACCAACATCCTCGACGGCGCCGTCACCGAGACCAAGCAGTCCGGCGGCACCGTCCTGTCCGGCGACAAGGCGTTCCTGCTCCACGACACCTGGGGCTTCCCCATCGACCTCACCCTGGAGATGGCCGCCGAACAGGGCCTGTCGGTGGACGAGCGGGGCTTCCGCAGGCTGATGAAGGAGCAGCGGGAGCGCGCCAAGGCCGACGCCAAGGCCAAGAAGACCGGCCACGCCGACATGTCGGCCTACCGCGAGATCGCCGACAGCTCGGGAGCCACCGACTTCACCGGCTACTTCGAGACCTCCGGCGAGGCCACCGTCGTCGGCCTGCTGGTCGACGGCGTCTCCTCGCCCGCCGCCAGTGAGGGCGACGACGTCGAGGTCGTCCTGGACCGCACCCCCTTCTACGCCGAGGGCGGCGGCCAGCTCGCCGACACCGGCCGCATCCGGCTGGAGGGCGGCGCCGTCATCGAGGTGCGCGACGTCCAGCAGCCGGTGCCCGGCGTCAGCGTGCACAAGGGCACCGTCCAGGTCGGTGAGGTCACCGTCGGCTCGGCGGCGCACACGCAGATCGACGGGGACCGACGCCGCTCCATCGCCCGTGCCCACAGCGCTACCCACCTCACCCACCAGGCGCTGCGCGACGCGCTGGGCCCCACTGCCGCCCAGGCCGGGTCGGAGAACGCGCCGGGCCGCTTCCGCTTCGACTTCGGCTCGCCGGCCGCCGTTCCGGGGACCGTGCTCACCGACGTCGAGCAGAAGATCAACGAGGTGCTCGCCAGGGAACTCGACGTGCACGCCGAGTACATGGGCATCGACGACGCCAAGAAGCAGGGCGCCCTCGCCGAGTTCGGTGAGAAGTACGGCCAGACCGTGCGCGTGGTGACCATCGGCGACTTCTCCAAGGAGCTGTGCGGCGGCACCCACGTGCACAACACCTCGCAGCTCGGTCTTGTCAAGCTGCTGGGCGAGTCCTCCATCGGCTCCGGCGTGCGCCGCGTGGAGGCGCTGGTCGGCGTGGACGCCTACAAGTTCCTGGCCCGCGAGCACACCGTCGTCTCGCAGCTGACGGAGCTCGTCAAGGGCCGCTCGGAGGAGCTGCCCGAGCGGATCTCCGGAATGCTGACCCGGCTCAAGGACGCCGAGAAGGAGATCGAGCGGTTCCGGGCCGAGAAGGTCCTCCAGGCCGCTGCCGGGATCGCCGACGGCGCCAAGGACGTGCGCGGCACCGCGCTGGCCGCCGCCCGGGTTCCCGACGGCACCGCCGCCGACGACCTGCGCACCCTGGTGCTGGACGTGCGCCAGCGCCTCGGCAGCCGTCCTGCCGTCGTCGCGCTGTTCGCCGTCACGAACGGCCGCCCGCTCACCGTCATCGCCACCAACGAGGGCGCCCGCGAGGCCGGGCTGCGCGCCGGTGACCTGGTGCGTACGGCCGCCAAGGCGCTGGGCGGCGGCGGTGGCGGCAAGCCGGACGTCGCCCAGGGCGGCGGTCAGAACCCGGAGGCCGTCGACGAGGCCGTCGCCGCCGTCGAGCGCCTCGTGGCCGAGGCCGGGGGCAACGCCTGATGGACGCGGTGGACCCCGAGGCCGTGGCGTCCTTCCGGCGCGGCAGGCGGCTCGCCGTCGACGTCGGTGACGCCCGGATCGGGGTCGCGAGCAGCGACCCCGACGGGGTCCTCGCGACCCCCGTCGAGACGGTGTCGGGCAAGGACGTTCCGGCGGCGCAGCGGCGGCTGGCCGCGCTGGCCGAGGAGTACGAACCGCTGGAGGTCGTCGTCGGGCTGCCCCGTTCGCTCAGCGGCGGGGAGGGCCCGGCGGCGGCGAAGGTGCGCGCGTTCGCCGAGCAGCTGGCGAAAAACATCACACCGGTCCCGGTGCGGCTCGTGGACGAACGCCTCTCCACGGTCACCGCCGCAGCGGGCATGCGGGCCTCGGGAGTCAGCTCCAAGAAGGGCCGTTCACGCATCGACCAGGCGGCGGCTGTGGTGATCCTGCAGAACGCGCTGGAGACGGAGCGCAGCTCGGGGCACCCTCCGGGGCAATGCGTCGAAGTGGTTGTCTGATCGCTGTGCGGTAACGTTCCGCGCGACACGGCAGCCGCCGCACCCTCGCGCGCGCCGCACACGCCCCGGGACGGTTCCGGTCCGGGTGCCCGGCACGCGGCCCGGCTGCCGCTCTCGCGTCTCAAGGGGATCGATGACTGAGTATGGCCGGGAACAGGGCTCACAACCGTGGGACCCTGACGACCCTCTCTACGGGGATCAGCAGCCCGGATACCCCGGAGGCTGGAATCAGGCCCCGCAGAACGCCGAGCAGCAGCAGTACGCACCGCAGCAGTACCCCCAGCAGCAGTACCCGCAGCAGTATGGCGACGGCGGATGGTTCGATGCCCAGGCCGCCTCGCACCCGTCGCAGGGACAGGGGCAGCACTACGCTCCGGCGTCCTACGCCGACACCGACACCGGCGGTCACTACCAGGTCGGTCAGACCGTGGATCCCTACGATCCCTACGGCACGGGTCAGTACGCGACCGGCGCCTACGCGACGGGCGCGTACCCGTCCGGGGAGTACGGCACCCTCGGGTACTCCACGGGCGAGTATCCGTCCGGGGAGTACGGCACGGGCGGGTACTCCACGGGTGAGTACGCGTCCCCGACGTACGGCGCGGACGGGTACCCGTCCGGCCAGTACGGCACCGTCGGGTACTCCACGGGTGAGTATCCGTCCGGGGAGTACCCGACCGGAAGCCATCACACCGGTCAGTACCCGGCGGGGGAGTACAGCACCGGTCAGTACCCGACGGGGGAGTACAGCACCGGTCAGTACCCGACGGGGGAGTACAGCACGGGCGAGTACTCGACGGGGGAGTACAGCACCGGTCAGTACCCGACGGGCGAGTACTCCACCGGCCAGTACCCGGTGGGCAGCTCCCCGGCCGGGGAGCACACGGGCGAGTCCCCCGTGCCGTACGGAGCGCCGGGCGGCTACCGGACGGAGGTCCCTCCCCAGCAGCATCCGCACGAGGGCGGCGGCCCCGTGCCCGGCCCCCGGCAGACCCCCGGCACCGGCGCCGACCCGGAAACCGGCTGGGACCCGGGCCCCGACCAGGGCGAGCGCGCCTTCTTCCTGGACCGCGACGACGACCCCGACGGCGCTGACGGCGCCTGGGACGAGGAGGAGGACGAAGACGAGGCGGACGGCGGCGCGGGCCGCCGGCGCGGGCGCCGGGGCGGGAGCGGTACCAGGCGCGGTCGCGGCTGCGGCCTGGTCATCTCCGCGGCCCTCGTCGCCGGGGTCGGTGTCGTCGGCTACGTCGGTTACGACTTCTACCAGTCGCACTTCGCCCCCGCCCCCGACTACGCGGGCAAGGGCTCGGGCGAGGTCATGGTGGACGTCCCCGAGGGTGCCTCGCTCATGGAGATGGGCCAGGTGCTGCACAAGGCCGGCGTGGTCAAGAGCGCCGGAGCCTTCGTGGAGGCGGCGGGGGACAAGAGCATCCAGGCCGGCACCTACACCCTCCGCAAGAAGATGTCCGGGGCGGACGCCGTGGAGATGATGCTCGACCCGGCGAGCCAGAACGGTCTCATCATCGCCGAGGGCTGGCGGGCGAAGAAGATCTACGAGGAGATCGACAAGAAACTCGACGCCCCCGAGGGCACCGCCAAGAAGGCGGCCACCTCGGGCGACATCGGATTGCCGAAGTGGGCGCACGGCAAGCCGGAAGGTTTCCTCTTCCCCTCCAGGTACAGCGTCGGCAAGGACAGCACCCCCGAGGACGTGCTCCGCAAGATGGTCGACCGCGCGGAGGCCGAGTACGCCAAGACGGGGCTCGAGGACGAGGCGGAGAAGGCGGGCAAGACGCCGGAGGAGATCATCACCATCGCCTCGCTCGTGCAGGCCGAGGCCCAGGAGGACCACGAGTTCGGCAAGGTCTCCCGCGTCATCTACAACCGGCTCGACAAGAACATGGCGCTCGGCTTCGACTCGACGATCAACTACGCGATGGGCCGTTCCACACTGAACACCTCGGTCGCCGACACCAAGTACCCCTCGCCGTACAACACCTACCTGCACAAGGGGCTGCCGCCGGGCCCGATCGGCAACCCCGGCCACCAGGCGATAGAGGCGGCACTCGATCCGACCGCGGGCGACTGGCTGTACTTCGTCACGGTCAAGCCGGGGGACACCCGCTTCACCGACGACGCGAGCGAGCACCGCAAGAACGTCGAAGACTTCAACAAGGAACAGCGCAAGAAGTAAGGAGAGCGGCGGCTGATGCCACACCCCGTTTCCGAGACCGCCACCCGCGCGGCGGTCCTCGGCTCCCCGATCGCCCACTCCCTCTCGCCGGTGCTGCACCGGGCCGCCTACGCCGAGCTGGGGCTCGACGCGTGGACCTACGACAGCTACGAGGTGGACGAGCAGGGCATCGCGGGCTTCCTCGCCGATCTGGACGACACGTGGGCGGGGCTGTCGCTCACCATGCCCCTCAAGCGGGCCGTGCTGCCGCTCCTCGACGAGGTCAGCGAGACGGCCGCCTCCGTGGAGGCCGTCAACACGGTCGTGCTCACCCGCGACGGGCACAGGGCGGGCGACAACACCGACATCCCCGGCATGGTCGCCGCGCTGGAGGAACGCGGCATCGGCACCGTCGAGTCCGCCACCGTGCTGGGCGCCGGAGCCACCGCCTCCTCCGCGCTGGCCGCCCTCTCCCGTGTCTGCGAGGGGGAGGTCACCGCCTACGTGCGCAGCGAGGAGCGGGCCCGCGAGATGCGCGGCTGGGGCGAGCGGCTCGGAGTCGCCGTGCGGACGGCGGACTGGGCGCGGGCCGCCGAGGGGCTGCGGGCGCCGCTGGTGGTCTCCACGACCCCCGCGGGCGCCACCGACGGGCTCGCCCACGCCGTACCCGCGTCCGGCGGCACCCTCTTCGACGTCCTCTACGACCCGTGGCCCACCCCCCTGGCCGCCGCCTGGAACGGCACCGTCCTGGGCGGACTCGACCTGCTGGTGCACCAGGCGGTGCTCCAGGTCGAGCTGATGACGGGGCGCAGCCCGGCCCCGCTGGCCGCCATGCGGGCCGCGGGCGAGGCCCAGCTGCGCTCCCGCACCGTCTGACGGCGCCTCGGCGGCCCGCCCTCCGCGCCGTCCGGAGGGCGGGCACGGAAGTCTCCGGTGGGTGGGCACGGAACTCTGTCCGGAGGGTGGGCACGGGACGAGGCCCTCACCACCGACGTGGGAGGATCGGACCCAGGAAAGAGGACGGGCCGCATGGCGGCCGAGAGGAGCACCGTTGAGCAGGTTGCGCTGGCTGACCGCCGGGGAATCGCACGGCCCCGCACTCGTGGCGACGCTGGAGGGCCTTCCCTCTGGCGTCCCGGTGACCACGGACATGGTCGCCGACGAGCTGGCGCGCCGCCGCCTCGGCTACGGCCGCGGCGCCCGCATGAAGTTCGAGCGTGACGAGGTCACCTTCCTCGGCGGCGTACGCCACGGGCAGTCCCTCGGGTCGCCGGTCGCGGTCATGGTCGGCAACACCGAGTGGCCGAAGTGGGAGAAGGTGATGGCCGCCGACCCGGTCGACGCCGACGAGCTGGAACAGCTGGCCCGCAACGCCCCGCTGACCCGCCCCCGCCCCGGCCACGCCGACCTCGCCGGGATGCAGAAGTACGGCTTCGACGAGGCACGCCCGATCCTGGAGCGCGCCTCCGCGCGCGAGACCGCGGCGCGGGTGGCGCTCGGCACCGTGGCCCGTTCCTTCCTCCGCGAGACGGCGGGTGTCGAGCTCGTCTCGCACGTGGTGGAGCTGGGCGCCGCCAAGGCGCCCTACGGCACGGTCCCGCAGCCGGCGGACGTCGCGCGGCTGGACGCCGACCCGGTGCGGTGCCTGGACGCCGACGCGAGCGAGGCGATGGTCGCCGAGATCGACCAGGCGCACAAGGACGGCGACACCCTCGGCGGTGTCGTGGAGGTCGTCGCGCACGGTGTGCCCGTCGGGCTGGGCTCGCACGTGCACTGGGACCGGCGGCTGGACGCACGGCTGGCCGGGGCGCTCATGGGCATCCAGGCGATCAAGGGCGTCGAGCTGGGCGACGGCTTCGACCTGGCGCGGGTGCCGGGCTCCCAGGCACACGACGAGATCCTGGCCACCGAGGACGGCATCCGCCGCGCCTCGGGCCGCAGCGGCGGCACCGAGGGCGGTCTGTCCACCGGCGAGCTGCTGCGGGTGCGGGCGGCGATGAAGCCGATCGCGACCGTCCCGCGCGCGCTGGCCACCGTCGACGTACGCACCGGCGAGGCGGACAAGGCACACCACCAGCGCTCGGACGTGTGTGCGGTACCGGCGGCGGGGATCGTCGCCGAGGCGATGGTGGCGCTCGTGCTGGCGGACGCGGTGGCCGAGAAGTTCGGCGGTGACAGCGTGGCGGAGACCCGCCGCAACGTGCGCGGCTTCCTCGGCTCCCTGGAGATCAAGTGAGTGGGCCCGCGGTGGTGCTCGTCGGCCCGATGGGGGCCGGCAAGTCGACGGTCGGCGCCCTGCTGGCCGCGCGCCTGGGAGTGACCTGCCGCGACACCGACCAGGACATCGTCGAGGCGGCGGGCAAGCCGATCTCGGAGATCTTCCTGGACGAGGGCGAGCCGCACTTCCGCGAGCTGGAGCGGGCTGCCGTGCGCACCGCCCTCGCCGAGCACACGGGTGTCCTCGCCCTCGGCGGCGGCGCCGTGCTGGCGGACGAGACCAGGGCGCTGCTGGCCGGGCAACCGGTCGCCTTCCTGGAAATGGGCGTCTCCGAGGCCGTCAAGCGCGTCGGCTTGGACGCCGCTCGACCGCTGCTCATGATCAACCCCCGCCAGCAGTGGCGCACGCTGATGGAGGAACGCCGGCCGCTGTACACCGAGGTGGCCCGCGTCGTCGTCAGCACCCAGGACCGTACGCCCGAGCAGGTCGCCGACGAGATCCTCGCCGCCCTTCAGCTCCCGTCCACCCAGCCGGAGAACCAGCGATGACCACCCCTCACCCGTCCGTGTCCCGTATCACCGTGGGCGGCTCGGCGGGCACCTCCCCCTATGACGTGCTCGTCGGTCGGCAGCTCCTCGGAGAACTTCCCCAGCTCATCGGCGCGGAGGCGCAGCGCGTCGCCGTCCTGCACCCCGAGGCGCTGGCCTCCACAGGGGAAGCACTGCGCGAGGACCTCGCCGAGCAGGGCTACGAGGCGATCGCGATCCAGTTGCCCAACGCGGAGGAGTCCAAGACCGCCGAGGTCGCCGCCTACTGCTGGAAGGCGCTCGGGCAGACCGGCTTCACCCGCACCGACGTGATCGTCGGCGTCGGGGGCGGCGCCACCACGGACGTGGCGGGGTTCGTCGCGGCGACGTGGCTGCGCGGGGTGCGCTGGGTCGCCGTGCCCACGACGGTGCTGGGCATGGTGGACGCGGCCGTGGGCGGCAAGACGGGCATCAACACCGCCGAGGGCAAGAACCTGGTGGGCGCCTTCCATCCGCCCGCCGGGGTGCTGTGCGACCTGGCGGCACTGGAGTCGCTGGGCGTCCACGACTACGTCAGCGGTCTCGCCGAGATCATCAAGGCGGGCTTCATCGCCGACCCGGTCATCCTCGAGCTGATCGAGTCCGATCCGCAGGCCGCCCGCACGCCCCAGGGCGCCCACGCCGCCGAGCTGATCGAGCGCTCGATCCGGGTGAAGGCCGAGGTCGTCTCGGAGGACCTGAAGGAGTCGGGCCGCCGCGAGATCCTCAACTACGGGCACACGCTCGGGCACGCCATCGAGAAGAACGAGCGCTACAACTGGCGCCACGGGGCGGCCGTCTCGGTGGGCATGGTCTTCGCCGCAGAGCTCGGCCGGATCGCGGGCCGGCTCGACGACGCGACCGCCGACCGGCACCGTGCGGTACTGGAGTCGGTCGGGCTGCCCGTCACCTACCGTGGCGACCAGTGGCCCAAGCTGCTGGAGACGATGAAGGTCGACAAGAAGTCGCGCGGCAACCGGCTGCGCTTCATCGTCCTGGAGGGGCTCGCCAAACCGGCCGTGCTGGAGAGCCCCGACCCGGCGATGCTGCTGGCCGCCCACGCGGAGATCGCCGCCTGAGCCGCGCCGCCGGCCGAGCGGGCGGGCCGCGGCCCCCGGGAGCCCCGCGGCCCGCCGAGAGGGAACCGTCGGGCGGCCCTGGGGCGTCGGGCACTCGGGAGCGGACCCGGCCGTTCCCACACAGACGGCCGGGGACGGTACCGTCAGTAGCCGAACGCACAGCATCACACCGGGCGTTGCGCTGCGACGCTCGCACACCTTGAGACGGAGTTGGGGTCCGGATGCAGCACAGCGGTGCCCAAGGCGCCCACCCAGGCTTCGGGGCACAGTGGCCCGTCCCCGCACCGTCGCCGGGCGTTCTCGCGGCGGGTGGCTTCTCTCCGCGCCCTCCGCACGCGCAGGTCCCACCGCAGCCCCAGCCGCACCCGCATCCGGCGCCTCCGCAGCCGCACCCGGCGCGCCAGGGGGCGGCCCCGCAGCAGCCCCAGCCCCCTCAGCAGCCACCGCACCAACCTCCCCTCCAGCCACCGGCGCCTCCCCGGCAC
>NZ_JASKYT010000103.1:0-18650 GCF_041028275.1 Streptomyces sp. PU-14G | reverse complement strand
AGGGTGTCTGAGCCCTGCACGACGGCGGTCGGCAGGCGCCCGTGCGGCCCGCACACAAAGAGGCGGGGTCACAGGTGGCGATGCGGCCCGCACACAAAGAGGCGGCCCCCCCCCCCCCCCCCCCCCCCCCCCCCCCGTGMMAGTGGCGRTGCGGCCCGCCTGCGGAGGGCTGAGCGCGATCAGACCTGGCTGGTGGCCTCCGGTGTGACCGCAGACTCCTCCTGCTGAGGCTTCGCGTTGCGGACCAGGAGGGAGAGCAGTCCGGCCACGAGTGCCAGCCCCGCGGAGACCGTGAAGACCAGATGCAGGCCGTCCACGAAGGTCTGGTGTGCCACCCGTGTCACGCTGTCGACGAACGAGTTGAGTTCCCCGGTGGGCATGCCGTCGCCCTGAGCGAGCTTCTCCTTGATGGCATCCTGTGCCGAGGGCGGGAAGCCGAGGGCGACGGACTCGTGGACGCCGTCGTTGTCGGCCACCACGTCGACGGCAGCACCCCCCTTGCCGGCGACCTCGTCGCGCAGCGCGTCGGGGTACTTGGAGCTCACCGCGGAGGCGAGCACACTGCCGAAGATGGCGATGCCGAGCGTGCCGCCGAGCTGCTGCATGGACTGCTGCATACCGGAGGCGACTCCGGCCTTCTCCACCGGTGCGTTGCCGACGATGGCCTGGATGGCGGCGACGAGCATGAAGCCCGCACCGAATCCGGACAGCACCAGCGGCGGGGCCAGCACCCAGCCGGAGGTGTCCACCTCGATCTGCCGGAACAGCACCAGGGCGCCGAAGAGGAGGACGGCACCCAGCACCAGTGTGCCCTTCACACCGAGTTTCCCGGTGGCCCAACCGGCGAGGGGCGAGGCGACGGTGAAGACGGCGGTCAGCGGCAGCAGGCTGACGGCGGCCATGATGGCGCTCTTACCCTGCACCCCCTGGAGGTAGAACATCAGGTAGAAGACGATGGCGAAGAAGGCCAGCATCGTGACGATCATCAGCATCAGGCCGACCGAGACGGAGCGGTCCTTGAAGAGGCTGAGCGCCACCATGGGGTGCTTGGTCTTGGCCTCGATCAGGACGAAGACGGCCAGCAGCGCGACGCCCAGGGCGATGAAGCCGAGAGTCTTGCCCGAGGTCCAGCCGTCGCTCTGGGCACCCGTGATCCCCCACACGGCGCTGACCATGGCAGCGGTGAGCGTGACGGCGCCGGGGATGTCGAGCGGATCCGTGCCTTTCTGGGCGGTCTCCTTGATGACGGTCAGACCCACCAGCACGCCGATGACGCCGAACGGCAGGTTGATGTAGAAGACCCACGGCCAGCTGGCGTACTCCACCAGCGCACCGCCGAGCATCGGGCCGCCCGCCATCGCGATGGCGGTGACGGCGCCGAAGATTCCGAGGGCCGCGGGGAGCTTGGCCGGCGGGAAGGAGGCCTTGAGGACGGCGAGTCCCGCGGGGCCGAGCAGCGAGGCGAAGACGGCCTGGAGCACGCGGGCGCCGATCAGCATCTCGACCGAACCAGACATGCCGCACAGCAGTGAGGCGAGTGAGAATCCGCCGACACCGATGAGAAACGCCTTCTTACGGCCGATCTTGTCGGCCACCGTACCCGCCGGAATAAGCAGGCCGGAAAGGACGAGCAAATAGCCGGTCGTCACCCACTGGATCTGCCCGGGAGTCGCGTTCAGATCAGTGGCGATCATCGGGTTGGCCGCGGCGACGACCGTGCCGTCGATCTGCACGACCATGATGCCGAGCGCCACGGCGATCAGGCTGAGCCATGCCCCGACCGGCGCTTTTGTCTTCCCGCCGGCCTCGGCCTCGCCCGGGGGCTGATCCGAATGTTCAAGCGTCGAGTCACTCATGACCAATCTCCTTGATTAACAGTGCGGCCGAGGGCCGGATGGCGCCAGATGGGGAAGATCCGGCGTCGAGGGCCTGAAACACGGGCCCGGGATGCCCCCGGTTGAGGGGCTTCCCGGGCCCGCCGCGCGACCCGGCTCGTAGCCGAGCCCCGCGCGGTTCGGTGGGCGGACGACGGGGGGCGACCACCCACCGCACCGCGGCTCGGGCCACGGCGCCATCATGGCACAACGATGGCTCCACAGGAAGCCGTCCCCAGCCGAAAATCGCACCGGCACGGCTCCCGCTGGGCGGCCCCTTGAGCGAAGAGGCAGGTCAGCGCCGTCATGACGGGAGGCAGCGGCGGACCACAATGTCCCCGGAGACGGTGCGGGCCCAGACCGCGACGGCCTCTGCGCGCGGCACCGTCTGGAAGGTGTCGAGGGAGCGGTAGACGTTCCCCGCTTCGGTGGTCACCTCCAGCCGCGGCGCCGCGGTGTCCGAGAGCCCGACCTCGATCTGCCCTGAGGCGCTGTCCAGGTGGAGGGGCCCGTGCACGGCTTCGTCGACGCGGACGTCCCCCAGCACGGTCGTGGCCACTACCGCGGCGTGCGCCCGGCCGATCAGCACCGGTCCGTCCGCTCCGCGGACGCGCAGGTCGCCGGCGACCTCCCTGACAAGCCACAGAGCAGGCAAGATAGCGCCACTCTGGCTCCAAATTGGCGCTACCTAGAAGACGTATCTGAGCTGACACGGCAGAGGACCGCAGCATGAGGCCGTCAGCCGTTCTACGCAGCGCAGGGGCGCCCGCGCCAGGCCGGTCTTCGACGGCAACTGAGGGCCCCGGGGTTCGGCGGGACTGTCGACCGCCAGGCCATCCGCCGCCGTTTGACGGCACAGCCGCTTGTGCGGGTTTCGCGGTTCCGCCGCAGGGATGCGTCTCCCCGTGCCGTCCTCGCTTTCCGGACGGTCCCGGTCCGTCATCTTTGCCTGGCCGCCCACTGAATTCATCGCCGGCGCTTTTTGTCCGACCCCCATGGAAAATGGGGAGTTAATTATGAGCACAAATCCCTTCGCCGACGAGAACGGCCGTTCCCTGGTCCTAACGGCCGTTCCCTGGTCCTGATGGACTTGCCCCCCAAGAGCCTGCGGGAGGCGCTGGCTGCTCACACCCGGGAGTTACAAGGGAGTGCGGCAAAGGGCGCACCGGGGAATGCCCGCCGAAGAATGGCGGGACGAACGACCGATGTCCGGGCGCCGACGGTCAGGCGCCCCGCGCGGAAGGAGTTTTCGCGTAAGAAATACCGGCCCGCCGCGATAGAGCCCGGAAAGTGAAGGAGTGCGCGGGACGGAGGAAGGCGAGCCGTCAGGCCCGGCGGATGACGATGTCCCCGATCGTCGTGCGGGCCCTCACCTCGGCGGTCTCCTCAGCCGACATGGGCCCGTCGGCGGACGTGAGGGAGTTGCGCACGGTACCGCGCCGGGTGCGCAGGTCGAGCCGGGCGGCGGTGCCTTCACGGATGCCCACCTCCAACTCGCCGACACCGGTCTCGATGCCGATGGAGCCGCGCCGCACCTCTCCGAGCCTGATGCTGCCGTTGGCTGCCTTGGCCTGGACGGAACCGTGCGCCCTGTCGAGGGACACCCAACCGTTGGCTGCGGTCAGCCACACGTCGTCGCGTGCCTCACCGATCCACAGGTCGCCGTTGGAGTTCTTGACCACTCCAGGCCCAAGGATCTCCGCCAGTCTCGCGGTGCCGCTGCCGAGGATGACCTCGGCGCGACCGTTGACCCGGTGCACGGTGAGGTCGCTGCTGCCCGCTTCCAGGTGCAGGCCGTCGGTCTCCTCCAGCTCGACATCGCCCATCCCCGACTTGAACCGGCACTCGCCGAGCCGGCCCTCGCAGCGGAGTGCGGCAAATCCGACGGTCCCCCGCAGCTGCGACCCGGCCGGCAGCTCGACGCGCACATCACTCGACCCGCCGTCACCGAACGGCAGGTACTGCTTGGGTGCCTTGATCAGAAGCCGGCCGCCCGAGTGGTCGACGCGGACCCGTTCGGCAGCCTTCACGTCGGAGTCTCTCCCCGAATCCGACGGCACCACCGTGACCACGGTGTCGACGCGGTCGCCCGCGACGATGCGAATGTCGCCTACGGGCAGCTCGATCGTGACGGAGATCGGCTCAGGGGTGTCGTAGACGGGCATGGCCCTACTCTCCTGATGGGGTCGCAGAACGTGTCCGCCCTCGGGACGGTGTGTGCCCATGGGCCGGACGGTGTGTGTCCATCGGGTCAGCGGACCCAGCCGGAGTAGCGCTGCTCGCCTCGCGGGGCGCGCCGCTCGCCCTTGCGGCTCTCGGACGCCAGCACGGCGCTGCACGCCCGGACGAGCCAGGCGTTCACCGAGAGACCCTGCTTGCCGGCTGCCTCGTCGATGAGGATCTTGAGGTGCTCAGGGGGGCGGAAGTTGATCCGCGCGGTACCGCCCGCGGCCTCTCCGCCCACGCCTTCGGAAGGGCGGACGGCCGGCGTGCCGCCCGGCGCGAACTCGTAGTCGTCCTCCCCCTCGCCGGCGTACGACTCGTCGGCAGGGGGCAGCGTGACGACGAAGCTCGGATCGAGCCCGCGCAACCTGACATCCACGGAGCCGGGCGCCAGGTCGCGGGTGATTTCGTCGGCGGCCGCGGACAGGGCTTTCAGCAGGGTGAGCCGGGTGGCCGTCTCGAGCGGCCCGATAAGCCGCTCGGCGAGCGCACGAGTGTCCTCTCCACCTCCGGTGGCGGCAACCAAGAACTCGTGGCAGAGCTCGTCTACATACGGCCGCATCTCCATGGCGGCATTATGGCACATCTACGTCGCAAAGCCGGAGCCATATGTGTCATGAAATGGCGTCATCGTGAACGGAAACTTCCTGGTGAACCGAGCGCGAACGCGAACGCGAGAAGGCGAGCACGAAGCGACCGCGGCGGCGCATCGGGCGGCCGGACGCAGAGTGCGGCCGATGAGCTCGGCCCCGGAGTGCCCGGACACGGTCTCCACGGCCAACGGGGCGTCCGTCTGCGACGGGCAGGCCATGCTGGGCGACCCGCCGCCAGCCCGACTGGAGGAGCTTGTACTCTCCTCCCCCGTGCACCTGCTCCCCACCGGTTGGCCTCCCTCATGATCAGATTCGCTTGCGTAACGGGTGTTGCGGCTGCCGCGCTGACGGCGACCGCCCTGTCGGTACTGGTCTCGGGCTGGTGGTGGATCCCCGCCGCAGCGCTGCTGGCGCTCGCCGTGACCGGCGTACACGACCTGGTCCAGCGCAAGCACGCGGTGCTGCGCAACTACCCGGTGCTGGGTCATCTGCGCTACCTGCTGGAAAGCATCCGGCCCGAACTGCAGCAGTACTTCATCGAGCGCAATCACGACGGACGGCCCTACGACCGCGACACCCGGGATCTCGTCTACCAGCGGGCGAAGGGAACCGCCGCCGAGGAGCCCTTCGGCAGTGAACGGGACGTGTACGAGACGGGTTACGAGTTCCTGGCGCCCTCCATCGCTCCGGTCCCGGTCCCGCGGACCCCGCCGACCGTGCGCGTCGGCGGGCCCGACTGCACACAGCCGTACGACATGTCGTTGCTCAACGTCTCAGCGATGAGTTTCGGTTCGCTGTCGGCCAACGCCGTGCGCGCGCTCAATCACGGCGCGGCACTCGGCGGATTCGCACACGACACCGGCGAGGGCGGCATCTCCGACCACCACAGGCAGCACGGCGGCGACCTGGTGTGGGAGATCGGCACCGGCTACTTCGGCTGTCGCACCGACGACGGCGCCTTCGACCCGGAACAGTTCGCCCGGACGGCCGCGCTCGACCAGGTCAAGTGCGTCTCGCTGAAGCTGTCCCAAGGGGCCAAGCCCGGCATCGGCGGTGTGCTGCCAGGCGGCAAGGTCAACGCGGAGATAGCCGCGGTGCGTGGCGTTCCGCAGGGCGAGACCGTGGTTTCCCCGCCCTACCACCGGGTCTTCTCCACCCCGCGGGAACTCGTCCGGTTCATCGCGCGCATGCGGGAGCTGGCCGGCGGCAAACCGGCGGGGTTCAAACTGTGCGTGGGTACCCGGCGCGACGTCCTCGCCGTGTGCAAGGCCATGCTCGCGGAGGATGTCACGCCCGACTTCATCGTCGTCGACGGCGCCGAGGGCGGCACCGGCGCCGCTCCGCTGGAGTTCTGCGACCACGTCGGGATGCCGTTGACCGAGGGCCTGATGACGGTGCACAACGCACTGGTCGGTACGGGCCTGCGGGACCGCGTCCGCATCGGAGCCAGTGGCAAGGTGGCCACCGGTGCCGATGTCGTCAAGCGCATGGTCCAGGGCGCCGACTACACCAACGCGGCCCGCGCCATGATGTTCGCCGTCGGCTGCATCCAGGCCATGGCCTGCCACACCAACGCCTGCCCGACCGGCGTCGCCACTCAGGACGCACGCCGGGCGCGCGCGCTCGACGTCGACGACAAGTCCGCCCGCGTCCACCGCTATCAGCGAGCCACGGTGCACAGCGCCCAGCGGATCATGGCCTCGATGGGGGTGAGCGAGCCGGGCGAACTGCGCCCGCACATGCTGTACCGGCGTATGGACCCCGTCACGATCCGCTCCGCGGAAGAACTGCACCGCTGGCTCGCACCGGGCCAGCTGCTCGAAGAGGCGCCACCGGACTGGGCCGCAGACTGGGCCGCGGCCGACCCCGACCGCTTCTCTGCCTGAGTGAGCGCGCGAAGGCACATAAGCGGTCCGTCATCGGGCCGGCCCCGGCGCGGCCTGGCGAGCCCCGTCCCTGCCGCTGTGGTCAAGAAGGGGACGAGTCGGCGTTGCCGGTGTCCGCGCGGTCGACGCCGTGCTGGAGCACGTCACAGGTGTGCTGGAACTCGTCCATCAGCCGGGTGGCTTCGGCCATGAGGATGCCGTACGGCCGCCCGGGATCGCTCAGCGGAAGCGAGGTCTCGCGGGCTCCGTCCTCCAGCCGGTCGCGGCACCGCTGTGCCTCTTCGGCGGCTTCGCACAGCTCCCGCGACTGAGCCCGCAGCCGGTCCTCGTCGATACCGGCGAGCAGTTCGGTGATGTGCGCGAGGGAGGCGAGGAAATCACCGTAGGCGCGGGTGAAATCGGCTGCGTGCGGCTCCCCGTCGTCGCCGCCCCACTGGTCGAGGCTGCGGGTCATCGAGGTCACCTGGTAAGTGACACGTTCCAGTGCGTCGACGACAGCCTGATAGCCGGAAAACGTACGAGGGCGATGGCGCCGCCTGAGCCGGCGCGGATTGTACAGAGTGCTCTCCCACGCCGTATGGAGCGAGGACTGGGCCTGCTGTGCGATGGGGCCCAGCTGCACGGCGCGCTGCCGCCACTGCCGGGTGCGTTCCTCATCCAGCTTTCCCTCGCGCAACGCCGGATACATGTCGCCGACCAGGTCGCACAAGGAGTGCGCGAGAGTGTGGATGCCGTACTCCGCGCTGCGGTACCGCATCGGGGGCAACACCACCATGTTCACGATCACCCCGATGCCGCAGCCGATGAAGACCAGCTCGATGATCTGACCGAGCTGGGACCACCGCTGCGCACTGCCGGCAGCAGCCACGTAGGTGGAGAAGGCGAAGAAGGCAGCAGTGGCCACCTGGGAGCCCTGCGAGCCCAGGGGCCGCCACCGCCCGAGAGCCAGCGCGACCAAGGCCACCAGCACGAACGTCAGCAGATGCGGGCCGGCCAGAAAGCCCAGCGCACCCTGCACCACGACTCCTGCCGACACGGCACCCACATAGCGCAGTGCTTGCCACAGGGACCTGTAGACCGTGACCTGCATGATCAGTACGGCGGAGAACGGCGCGAAGGCCGGAGAGATCGCGCCGATCAGGTCGTGCGCGACCCACCACGACACAGCAGCCGCCAGGGTGCTCTTGAAGATGAGAGTCACAGTGTGCCGCTCGTGACCGCCCGAACCGACTGCACGCGTGAACCACTGCCGAGCGCGGCTGACCCGGCCTTGGGAGGCAGCCTGTGTCCGCTGCCCCGCAGCAGTGTCCCCGTTCATGTCTCTCCTCGGTGCTCTCGTTGCTAGTCGTGCCTGGGAGAGGTACCCACTGCTGCCGAAACCAGCCGACGGAAAATGGTGAATGGAGCGTGGGCGGCATGTGCGGGTACGGCCGGGACGGAGGGGGTGGGCGGCCTGACCGGGTGAGCGCGTCACACACGCCTGTGTCACAGGGCGTCGGGCTGTCTCGTCCCAAGGGTGTCAGCACCCACGAGCCCGGAGGAGAACACGATGGACGCGCGACTGAACTACTTCGCCGACCCGACCGCCGTCACAGCCCTCAAGCACTTCATGTCCGCAGGCAAGGTGCTCAGGGAGTCGCCGCTGCCGACCGCGACACAGGAACTCGTGGCCCTGCGCGTGAGCCAGATCAACGGCTGCGCCGTCTGCATCGACATGCACACCAAGGAAGCCGTCGCAGCCGGCGAGACCTCGGTGCGACTGAACCTGGTGGCGGCGTGGCGGGAGGCCACCTTGTTCACCGAGGCCGAGCGTGCCGCGCTGGAGCTGGCGGAAGAGGGGACCCGGGTCGCCGACGCGGCCGGCGGTGTCAGCGACGAGGTGTGGGCACGCGCCGCGCAGCACTACGACGAGGAGCAGCTCACCGCCCTGGTGGTGCTGATCTGCTTCATGAACACGGCAAACCGGCTGAACATCATCGCCCAGCAGCCGGCCGGTGACTACAAGGCGGGACAGTTCCACTGAGTGCCAGTCGGCCACCGTCCGGGGCACTGCCGTGAGCTCCCGGTACGGGGGCCTTGCACCGTCTCGCCGATGCCCACAAGATCAGTGAAACGTGCCTGTGCGGGAAACGCTCGGGCGGAAGGCCCGAGGGGGATGTTACGTGAACAAGGTCGAGGTGTTCGAGGAACTGCGGCCACTGCTCTTCTCGATCGCCTACCGGATCCTCGGCAGTGTGAGCGAGGCCGAGGACGCGGTGCAGGAGACGTGGCTGCGCTTCGACAGCTCGACGACCTCTCCGACGTCCGTCAAGGGGTTTCTGTCCGTCACCGTGACCCGGATCTCGATCGACGTGCTGCGCTCGGCGCGGGTGCGGCGGGAACAGTACGTGGGACCGTGGTTCCCCGAGCCGTTGCTGGACGATCCGTATCAGGACCCGGCGCGCTCGGCGGAGCTGGCCGACTCGGTGTCGATGGCGGCGCTGCTGCTTCTGGAGCGGCTCAGCCCACTGGAGCGGTCGGTGTTCGTGCTGCGGGAGGTGTTCGGTTTCGGGTTCGAAGACGTCGCCTCGGCGGTGGGGCGCTCTCAGGCGGCGTGCCGGCAGCTGCTGGTGAGAGCGCGGCGGCACATGGCGGCCGGGAGGCCGCGGTTCGAAGCGGACAGTAGGGAGCGGCAGGAGCTGGCGACGCGGTTCTTCGGCGCCCTCCGCGAGGGCGATGTGGGGGGCCTGCGGGATCTGCTGGCCGCCGACGTGCAGATGGTCGGGGACAGCGGCGGCAAGGCTCCGCAGTTCGCCAGGGCCGTCGTCGGCACGGAGAACGTGGCCCGGCTGCTCACATCCGTCGTCTCGCTGCTGGCCCGGGTCGACGTCACGTTCGAGCCGCTGGAGATCAACGGTCAGCCCGGCGCGCTCTTCCGCGATCGGGACGGCAAGGTGCTCACCACCCTCGCCGTCGACGTGCTCGACGGCCGGATTCAGACCATCCGCTCGGTGCTCAACCCCGACAAGCTCGGGCACCTCGGATCGGTTGCCGACGCCTGGGCCATCGACGGGGCCGCGAAACAGCTCCGCCGACAGGCGAGGTACTCCCCAAGCTGAGGGGCGGCGGGCAGACGACAGGCGGTCACAGAAACCGGCGGACCGGAGCGACACTTGCCTCGAGCGCCCGTCGGGCGGCTGCCCGCCTCCTCCAGCGCACCTTGTTGATGCGCACACTGGAGGCCAGGTCGTGCGCGAAATCTCCGTCCAGCGCACCGGTGAACGTTTCATCGAGCACCGCGAGCATCACTTCCTCATCGTGGTCGAGGGAGCGGCGGTTGAAGTTCGTGGAGCCGATCAGGGAAACCACATGGTCCACCGTGACGACCTTGGCGTGCATCATCGTCGGCTGGTACTGCCAGATCTTCACCCCGCAGTCGAGGAGCTGCGCGAAGTGTCCCTCGGCGGAAACGCGGGAGACGCGCTTGTCGATGTACGGGCCGGGCAGAACCACTTCCACCTCGACTCCTCGCGCAGCGGTCCTGCACAGCAAATCGAGGAAGTAGGCATCCGGGGAGAAGTAGGCGGTCATGAGGCGGACACGTTCCTCAGCCGACTCCAGCACGACCCGCAGCAGCGTCTGCATGTCCTGCCACCCGAAACTGGCTGACCCTCGCACCACCTGTACCACCGCTTCCCCCTCTGCGGTGTGCCCGGAGAAGCGGTCCTTCTCGTCGAACAGTTCGTCATGGCACTCCGCCCAGTTCTGCGCGAACGCCGCGGCGATCCCGTCCACCGCCGGCCCGCGGACCTGCACGTGGGTGTCGCGCCACTCGTGCGCGTTACGGGCGTCGCCGCACCATTCCTCAGCGATGCCGACCCCGCCGGTGAAGGCGGTTGCCTCGTCCACCACGAGTACCTTGCGATGGCAGCGATGGTTCTGCTTGAAGGGGGAAAGCCACAGAGGTTTGCGGAACCAGGCCACCTGCACGCCGGCGGCGGCCATCTCTTCCAGCAGGTCCTTCTCGATGAGGCGCCCGCCGAAGCCGTCCAGCAGAAGCCGAGTGCGCACTCCGGCGCGGGCTCGCTCCGCGAGGGCCTGGGCGAATTCCCGGGCGATGTCACCCTTCCAGTAAACGAACGTCATCATGTCGACGGTATGGCGCGCCGAACGGATGGCCTGCAGCATGGCGGGAAATATCCGGTCGCCATTGCGCAGCGGCACCAGAGCGTTCCCTTCAGTGGCCGCGACGCCGATCAGTCGCTCAAGGCGCCGTCGTATCCGCTGCTTGCGAAGGTCGAAGGTCGATCTGTCCGCGGATTCGGGAACGTCTTCCGTTCCGGTCACTGCCTCCGTGGTCACTGTTCTTTCCTGTCTCGGGTCCGGGCGACGCGATGGCGCGTCCGTTGCTCGTGAGTCGATTGAACATCGTGTGGCGGGCCGCCGGAGAGTGTAAATGGCAGCTACCTCACCGGCCGAGTCGGGTCAACCCCGCGTGAGCGCGGTCAGACGTTTTCGGGAGTCGGCGAACACTGTCGGCGAACACTGCTGTGTTCCCGCCAGAAGCACTGCAAAACCTCTCAGGTTTTCTCTTGGGTTCCCTCCGGCGCCGGGCGCACCTGCCCGGGCGGCATCCCGCTTCGAGCGCGATACTGCCTGCCGGCCGAAACTCCGCCGGGGACGGCGGGAGGGGAAGTCTTCGCAGCCGGCGGATTGTCCCCAGGTGCCCTCGGCGCGGACGGCCTGTTCTACCCGAAGGCGATGTCCTCGCAGCGCTCGACGTTCCTTCGGATCGACGCGCGGTCTATCCCCAGGAGCGCGGTGAGCCACAGCCCGTTCTGCACGATGTCGATGTCGGCGGCCCGTCGGCCCGCCTCCGCGCTGGGCAGGTCCGGCCGGGCGGCACGGATGAGCGCGGCCAGGCCCTTTCGGTAGCGCCTCTGGGCGGCCGTGTTGATGTGCGCGAAGTCCGGGTGCGCCTGCGCGAGAGCCCACAGCTGGAGCCGGAGGGAGAGGTACTCCGTCGTGAGGAAACGGTCGTCGGCGACGCGGCGGAGCGCAGTGCGCAGATTGTCCTCCGGGCTGTGGCCCGGATCCGGTTCGACCAGGGCGACGTCCTGTTCCTCGATACGGCGCAGCGCCGCACCGATGAGGGTGACCTTGTCGCCGTAGTAGTAGTTGACCAGTCCGAGCGCGACTTCGGCTTCCCGGGCCACGGCACGCATGCTGACGCCGGAGATGCCGTGCTGGGACAGGAGTGCCAGGACGGCGTCGAGAATCCGCTCCTGACGCCCGGCCTTCTTCTCGGTTTCCGCAGCTTCCGCGGCCGTCTCGCTCACCTGGTCGATGCTAGCCGCGCCGGCGGACGTTCCACCGAGCGGGGGCGGCGCGGCGGTGTGGCTGTGGCCTGGGGGCGGCCTCCCCGGTCGCGCCGGGGCCCGCCCGGCGCGTCCTCTTTCGTACACGCCTCACGGGCGAGTTCCGCGCACGCCTCACGGGCGCGTACCGTGCACGCCGCACTCGCGAGTCTCGCGTGGGAGACTTACGGGCCAGCCTTACGGGTGAGCGCGATCAGTTCGGTGAGGAGCGCGTCGCGCCGGCGGGACAGTTCCTCGACGGTGTGCCCCTCGCTGAGGGGGCGGAGCCCGTCGACCAACCGACGTGCCGTGGGCTCGTCCAGATGCGGACGTCCGAGGTCGTCGAACCAGCGGTTGAAGCTGTCGGCGTAACGTTCGCAGAAGGCCGCCAGCCCGCCCTCACCGGCGCCGAGGTGGAACAGCGCCGTGGGGCCCATCGCCGCCCATCGCAGTCCGGGACCGGCGGCGACGGCGGTGTCGACGTCCTCGACGCTCGCCACGCCCTCGTTGACGAGGTGGATGGCCTCGCGCCACACCGCCGCCTGCAGCCGGTTGGCGACGTGCCCGGGGAATTCGCGCCGCACCTCGATGGTCACCTTGCCGACCGTCTCGTAGAAGGCGCGGGCCCGGCCCACCACCGCCTGGTCGGTCCTGTCGTTGCCCATCACCTCGACCAGCGGGATGAGGTGCGGCGGGTTGAACGGGTGGCCGAGCACGAGACGCCCCGGGTTCCGCCAGCCCGCCTGCAACTGGCTGAGCGTCAGCCCGGACGCTGACGACGCCACGATCGTCTCCGCGTCGAGGGCGGGTTCGATGGCCGCGTAGAGGTCGTGCTTGATGCCGATCCGTTCGGGAACGCTCTCCTGGACGAAGCCGGCGCCCTCGACCGCGGCGCGCGCGTCATGGCAGAAGTGCAGGTCGTCGGGTCGACCGTGCTCGGTGAGTCCGAGTCGCGTCAGCACCGGCCAGGCGCTGTCGACGGCCTTGCGCACACGTGCTTCGGCCTGCGGGTCGGGGTCGTGGACGGCGACGGACATGCCTGCGGCCAGGAACAGTGCGGTCCAGCTCTGGCCGATCACGCCGCCTCCGAGGCCGGCGACGCGGGTGATGCCGCTCGTCGGTGTGTGGGCGGTGCTCTCAGAAGGCGACACGGTCGGCTCCTTTCAGTCCGAGACGGCTTCGGGTCTCGTGTGGTGTCGCGATGGTGTGCCCGAGGGATTCGACGACCGAGCGGATCTTCGTGACCTGGGCCGCGTTGGACGGGGCGAGCTCGCCCGGGCCGATGTAGAGGCTGTCCTCCATGCCGACGCGGAGGTTGCCGCCGAGCATGGCGGCCTGCGTGGCGAAGGGCATCTGGTGACGGCCGGCGGCGAGCACGGACCACTCGTAGCCGTCCCCGAAGAGCTTCTGCGCGACGGTGTGCATGTGCACGAGATTGTCGAGGTCGGCGCCGACTCCGCCGAGTACGCCGAAGACCATCTGTACGAAGAAGGGCGGCCGGACCCACCCCTCGTCGATGAGCCAGGCGAGGTTGTAGAGGTGCCCGAGGTCGTAGCACTCGAACTCGAAGCGGGTGCCGTGTCCCTGACCCAGCTCCTTCACGATGTGCTCGAGGTCGGCGAAAGTGTTCTTGAAAACCAGGTCGCGGGTCGACTCCAGGAACTCCGGCTCCCAGCCATGCTTCCACTGGCCGTACTTCTCCCGCATCGGGAAGATGCCGAAGTTGAGTGAACCGACGTTGAGCGAGGCCATTTCGGGGGAGGCGGAGACGGCGGCGCGGAGGCGCTCCTCGCGGGTCATGCCGAGGCCGCCGCCGGTGGAGATGTTGACGACGGCGTCGGACTCGGCGGATATCCGCGGCAGGAACTGCTGGAAGAGTTCGGGCCGCGGGTCGGGCCTTCCGGTCTCCGGGTCGCGGGCGTGCAGGTGGACGATCGCGGCTCCTGCCTGAGCGGCCTCGACGGAGGCCTGAGCGATCTCGTCGGGCGTGATGGGCAGGTGCGGGGACATCGTCGGGGTGTGGATGCCTCCGGTCGGAGCGCAGGTGATAATGACGGGCTTGGGCACGTCGACCCTCCTCACTACGGGTGGACGGAGCGGGATCCCCCCGTCAGGTCGCGTTCTGCTGAGCCAGCACCCGGTACGCCCCGAGGACGAGGCCGTGGAAATGGTGCACGCCGTGCTCGGAGAGGCCCGGAGCCCGCTCGGGGTCGTAGATGATGCGGCCCTGCTCGAAGGCGGGCGTGGCCATACCTCGCTGGACGCTCTCGACGAGACCGATGTCCTGGACCTGCAGCACCTCGTCCATGTACGTCACGGTCTGCTGTTCCGCCTCGTCGAGCTCGGTGCTCTCCAGGAAGAAGTCGAGGGTCTCCAGGGTGCGGTCGGGTCCGGCCGGCAGCATCCGCAGGACCATGAAGTTCCCGCGTCCCGGGTAGCGCATCAGGCAGGTGTTGGGCCACAGCCACCACACCGAGTGCTCTGTGACGGTCGCACCGGACACGTCGTAGGCGGTGTTCTCGGACTTTCCCGCGTCCGCGAAGTGGCTCGACCAGATCCCGTGTGTCTGCACGTCGTAGGTGTTCATGTCCACGAGCGACACGAACTCCTTGTGCGCGACGTGGCAGTGGTAGCACTCCAGGAAGTTGTCGACGACGTTCTTCCAGTTGCTTCTGATGTCGTAGTGCAGCCGCCTGGCGTGGGTGAGCCGGGAGATGTCCGGTGCCCGTTCGGTGATCTGTTCGGCGAGATCGGGGGCCTGGTCCGCCATCGAGGGCGAGGCCGGGTCGAGGTTGACGTAGACGAAGCCGCAGAACTCTTCCACCTGGATCCTGTCGAGGCAGATCCGGGACTTGTCGAACGACTCCATGCGGTCGCTCTGCCGGGCTCCGACCAGGGAGCCGCTCAGATCGTATGTCCACGCGTGGTAGGGGCACACGATCGTGCGCGTGGTCCCGGAGCCCGAGAGGAGCTCGTGCGCCCGGTGTTTGCAGACGTTGTAGAAGGCACGCAGTCGTCCCTCCCGGTCGCGGACGACGAGTACCGGCATCTCGGCGACCGTCGTGGCGACGTAGCTTCCCGGCCTCTCCAGCTTCTCGACGTGGCAGACCCACTGCCAGGTACGGGCGAAGATCGCCTGCTGGTCGGCGGTGTACCACTTGGGCTCGGTGTAGGCCTCGGCCCGCAGAGACATCGAGTGCGCGGGGTCTTCGTCGTAACCGGCGGCGATGGCCGTGACGTCGTCCGTGGTGACAGCAGTCATGGCGTCGACCATAGGACCGTCTGGACGTCCGTTCAATACTCGGGTGAACGATCGTCCAAACGCCGACGCTCACCGACGCGTCGGCACGGCAAGCCTCGGACCGGGGGGCAGAGCCGGTTGCGTGGTGTCCCGGCCCTGCCCCAGGGCCTCGCCCGATGCCCGCGGAACGGCACCTGGCACCGCATCCGCACCCGCCTTCAGTCCCTGGCCGACGCGGACGGTGCGATCACGTGGAACCTGAACGTCGACTCCACGGTCTGCCGCGCTCATCAGCATGCGGCCGGGGCCCGCAAGCAGGGTGATCTGCAGAAGGAGCCGCCGGGTGGCGTGTTCGCCGAGCCTCGTGATCACGGGTTGGGCCGCTCGCGCGGCGGGTTCAGCACAAAGTTGCACCTGGCCGTCGAGCAGGGCCAGAAACCCATGGCGCTCCTGGTGACGGCCGGGCAGCGAGGAGACTCTCCGCAGTTCGAGCCCGTGCTGGAGAAGGTCCGAGTGCCCCGCATCGGGCCGGGCCGGCCACGCGTCCGTCCACATCGTGTGCGGGCTGACAAGGCGTACACCTCCCGCACGAACCGGGCTTACCTGCGGCGCCGCGGGACCCGCTGCACCATTCCGGACAAGGCCGACCAGGCGTGCAACCGCCACAAGCTCGGCTCCCGCGGCGGCCGACCGCCGTATTTCGACCCGGCGGACTACCGTGAGCGCCATGCGGTCGAGTGCGGCATCAACCGGCTCAAGCGGAACCGGGTGGTGGCCACCCGGTTCGACAAACTCGCGGTCCGCTTCGAGGCCACCGTCCTCATCGCCGTAATCAAAGAATGGCTATGACATCTGTATGGCCTCCCGGGCAGTCGAGCCTCCGCGCCCTCTCAGCCGGCGCGCAGGGTCCGAAAGCGATCGGGCTCCGCGGGGTCACGGTCAACGACTTGGATCGGTGTCCAAGCCCATTGCCAAACGCTGATGCCCGTGGTGCGGGAGAACCGGATCGGCCCGCGGGTGCCATCGACCACCACGCGCGGCCATGACTCGGCGATGGCTGCCCGGTCCGTGCCGTGGGAACGCAACACCTCGGCGAGGACAGTGACGGTGTCCCAGCCCTCGAAGGCGACGAAGGAAGGCGCTTCGCCCAGACGCTCGCGGAGCTCCTTCTCGACGCGTTCGCCGAGCGGGCCGAGGACCTCAGGCAGGTAACGCAGAAACGGGATCTCGGCGCCGTCCTCGCCCAGCAGCGCGGCCCATTCAGCAAACTCCGGTTGTCCGGCCGGGGCTCCGATCAGGATCTCCGCGAGCCGCCCGTCGTCCCGTACGGCCCTGACGATCGGCACCGCCGGCTCCGGGTGGCCGACCAGCAGGAGCAACGCCGTCGCGCCGTGGTCGACGAGCGCATCGCACAGGGCCTCGGGAGTGAGCGCGCTCGTGTCGAGTTCGACGACAGTGCCGCCGTGTGGAGCTAGGTGCTCCCGCAGGACGCGGGTCCCGGACGCCCAGTAGACGCTTGGCTGGGTCGCCACGGCGATCCGGCGTCGGCCCTCACCGAGGAGGAAGTCCGCGTAGATCCGCCAGCCACGAGACTGCGCCGGGGCAAGGCGCGCGACCCACTTCGTCGGCTCCTCGGTGAGCTCGTCAAGCACTGCGGACGAGCAGAGGAACGGCACGCCCAAGGCGTCGGCCCGGCCGGCGGCGGCGCGGGCGACGACGCTGTGATACTCGCCCGCCACAACAGCCACGCCCAGGGCGGCCAGTTCGTCCACGGCCGCCACGGCCCGCTCCGGATCGGCCGCGGTGTCCCGGACCACCAGCTCCAGTGGTCTGCCGTCAATCCCGCCTGTGTCGTTGACCTTGTCAACCGCCTGCTCGAATCCTGCGAGCAAGTGTCGCCCCGCCTCGGCCCAGCCTGGCCGCGTCAAAGGGACGAGTACGCCCACACGGACAGACGACCCCTCTGCGTGCTCCGCTCCGGACGGCGATGGTGGTGTGGTCATCGGTTGACGTCTCCCTTGGGGCTATGCGGTCACGGTCTGCCCGAATCGCACCTGGTCAGGGCCGCCAGTCCGCATGCATCACGTCTCGCCGCAGCAGGAGCGCCCGGGTGATCATGCTGGTCATTGGATCCGCCACCAGAGCGAATAGTCAACCGACTATCCGCTCGCCGAGCTGCCGAGCTGCCGAGCTGCCGAGCTGCCGAGCTGCCGAGCCCAGCAAACATCAGCACCACCAAGCACCTGCACCTCAGCAAGCCACTTTCGACACACGCCCTACTGATTTTTTCGTTAGTTGGGTGGGTGTGGTGGGTGGATGGTCAGGCCGGTGTGGGTGAGGAAGGACCATGGCAGTTGTGGGTTGTGGTTGATGCGGTGGATGCCCTGTTCGGTGGCGTCGGCGACATCGGCGAGGTGGTCGCCTGCGAGGTTGGCGAGTTCACGGTTCTTGAGCGAGGACCACAGCAGTTCCACCGGGTTCAGCTCGGGTGCGTAGGCGGGTAATCGTTCCAGGGTGAGCCAGTCCTGTTCGGCGACCCAGGCCCGCATTGCCCGGCTCCAGTGGGCGGACAGGCCGTCCCAGACCAGGACCACCCGCTCTCCGCGGTAGAACGCCTKGATCTGCTCCAAGACTTCGATGAGGGCAGCGGTGTCGTAGCTGCCGGGTTTGAGGTGGAAGCACAGTCGGGCCCCGCGATCGGGGTCGGTGGAGTGGTAGCCCAAGGCTCCGGCCATCGACGCGCGCTTCCAGTTCAGGCGGTGCCGCAGGAGCGGTGTTTGCCCTCGGGGCGCGTAGGTGCGGCGGATCTGAGGCAGCAGGGAGATGCCTGATTCGTCGAGGAAGACGATCCAGGCACGTGTGTTCACTGCCCCCTTTTGATGCGCGGCCACTCATGCGCGATCCAGCGGGCGATCTCTGATTCGTCCCGCTCGACCGCCCGCCGCTCGGGCCGTTGCAGGCTCCATCCGAGCCGGCCGGTCAGCAGCCGCCACACCGACGCCCTTGAGAGCCTCACCCCTGTCACCCGCTCGACCACCAGGCCGACCCGTTCCAGAGTCCACAGATCAGCCTCGAAGCCATGCGCCTGGGCGCCCTGCTCCAGCGCCCTGCGCACCCGCTCGGCCTGGGCATCGTCCAGCTTGGGCGGACGCCCGGTGGCCGGGCGCCGACGCAGAGCATCGGTGCCGTCCTTCTCCCAGGCCCGTTTCCAGCGCCGCACACTCTCGTCACTGACCCCCAGCATCCGCGCGATCTCAGCATTCGCACGTCCCTGACCGAACAACTCGGCCGCCCGCACACGCCGAGCCTCGGCCAACTGCGGCCGCGTCAAAGGAGGAACAACAGGCGAAGGCTTGAAAGACACCGCATCAGGATCCCACCACCGACTCCACCACACCCACCGAACTAACGAAAAAATCAGTAGGAGCCCCCGTAGGCAGAAAAGGGTTCCCTCTTGAGTGAGAGGTGGGTCGGCGATTGAGGGGGTCTAAGGGGGG
>NZ_JASKYT010000102.1:0-20802 GCF_041028275.1 Streptomyces sp. PU-14G | reverse complement strand
GGGTAGAACGGCTGCTGCTGCGGTCCCGGCTGGCCGTACGGCGGAGGCGCCCCTTGCTGCGCTCCGTAGGGGGGTGGGGGCGGGGCCTGCTGGTATCCGTGCCCGCTGTGCCCGCTGTGCCCGCCATGGACGCCGTGCCCCGGCCCGGTCGGGGCGCCGGTCTGGTCGTAGCCGTACATACCGAAAGAGTATCCAGTCACAGAGGGGTGGTGAGGGGTTGCTTCTTATTACCGGTGGGTAGCATCATCTAGGGAGCTACCGACAAGTACGAGCGAGTCATTACGGAGCCGTCGCCATGGGGCATTACAAGTCGAATCTCCGCGACATCGAGTTCAACCTCTTCGAGGTGCTCGGGCGCGATGCGGTGTACGGCACCGGACCGTTCGCGGAGATGGACGTCGAGACCGCCAAGAGCGTTCTGGCCGAGATCGCCCGCCTCGCCGAGAACGAGCTGGCCGCGTCCTACGAGGAAGGCGACCGCACGCCGCCCGTCTTCGACCCGGAGACCAACACCGCGCCGGTCCCGGCCGCCTTCAAGAAGAGCTACCAGGCCTACATGGACGCCGAGTGGTGGCGCCTGGGCATCCCCGAGGAGATCGGCGGCACCACCGCGCCGCGCTCCCTGCTGTGGGGCTTCGCCGAGACGGTCCTGGGCGCCAACCCGGCCGTGTGGATGTACGCCTCGGGCCCGGCGTTCGCCGGCGTGCTCCACGAGGAGGGCACCGAGGAACAGCACAAGATCGCCGCGCTGATGGCCGAGAAGCAGTGGGGCTCCACCATGGTGCTCACCGAGCCGGACGCGGGCTCCGACGTGGGCGCGGGCCGCACCAAGGCCGTCCAGCAGGACGACGGCACCTGGCACATCGAGGGCGTGAAGCGCTTCATCACCTCCGGTGAGCACGACATGTCCGAGAACATCGTGCACTTCGTCCTCGCCCGCCCCGAGGGCCACGGCCCCGGCACCAAGGGTCTGTCCCTGTTCATCGTGCCGAAGTACGACTTCGACTGGGAGACCGGCGAGCTGGGCGAGCGCAACGGCGTCCACGCCACCAACGTCGAGCACAAGATGGGCCTGAAGGTCTCCAACACCTGCGAGATGACCTTCGGCGCCAACGCCCCGGCCAAGGGCTGGCTGCTGGGCGAGAAGCACGACGGCATCCGCCAGATGTTCAAGATCATCGAGTTCGCGCGGATGATGGTCGGCACCAAGGCGATCGCCACCCTGTCCACCGGCTACCTCAACGCGCTGGAATACGCCAAGGAGCGCGTCCAGGGCGCCGACCTGGCCCAGTTCACCGACAAGACCGCCCCGCGGGTGACCATCACCCACCACCCGGACGTGCGGCGCTCGCTGCTGACGCAGAAGGCGTACGCGGAGGGCATGCGCGCCCTCGTCCTGTACACCGCGACCGTGCAGGACGAGATCATCGTCAAGGAGGCAGCCGGCGAGGACGCCTCCGCCGCGCACCGCCTCAACGACCTGCTGCTGCCGATCGTGAAGGGCTACGGCTCGGAGAAGTCCTACGAGCAGCTCGCGCAGTCCCTCCAGACGCTCGGCGGCTCCGGGTACCTCCAGGAGTACCCGATCGAGCAGTACATCCGCGACGCCAAGATCGACACCCTCTACGAGGGCACCACCGCGATCCAGGGCCAGGACTTCTTCTTCCGCAAGGTCGTCCGCGACCAGGGCCAGGCGCTGACCGCGCTCTCCGAGGAGATCAAGAAGTTCCTCGCCGAGGCCGAGGGCGGCGAGGAGCTCGCCGGGGCCCGCGACCAGCTCGCCAAGGCCGCCGGTGACCTGGAGGCCATCGTCGGCACGATGCTGACCGACCTGGCCGCCACCGAGAAGGACGTCAAGTCGATCTACAAGGTCGGTCTGAACACCACCCGCTTCCTGCTGGCCGCCGGCGACGTCGTCATCGGCTACCTGCTGCTGCGCGGCGCGGCCGTCGCCGCCGCGAAGCTGTCCGGCGGCTCCGCCAAGACCCTGCCCTCCAAGGACGTGCCCTTCTACCAGGGCAAGATCGCCGCGGCGAAGTTCTTCGCGGCGAACGTGCTGCCGCAGGTCGCCGTCCAGCGCGAACTGGCCGACGCGGTGGACCTGTCGGTCATGGAGCTGGACGAGAGCGCCTTCTGAGCCGTCCGGCGCCCGTCGAGGCCGTACGCCCCGCTCCCACCCCCACGGGAGCGGGGCGTCCGCATCGTGAAAGGCGCCGTTAAGGTGGGGGCATGAGCGATGCCACGCCGTTCGACCGTGCCCACACCGACGGTCTGCTGTCCTTCCTCGCCGCGAGCCCCTCGCCCTACCACGCGGTGGCGAACGCAGCCGCCGCGCTGGAGAAGGCCGGCTTCCGGCAGGTACGCGAGACCGAGGCGTGGGACGCGAGCACCGGCGGCAAGTACGTGCTGCGCGGCGGCGCGCTGATCGCCTGGTACGTGCCCGAGGGGGCGACGCCCGCCACCCCGTTCCGCATCGTCGGCGCCCACACCGACTCGCCCAACCTGCGGGTCAAGCCCGTCCCCGACACCGGGACGGCCGGCTGGCGCCAGGTCGGCGTCGAGATCTACGGCGGCGCGCTCCTCAACACCTGGCTCGACCGCGACCTCGGCCTCAGCGGCCGGGTCACCCTGCGCGACGGCAGCACCCACCTGGTGAACGTCGACCGCCCCCTGCTGCGCGTACCGCAGCTGGCCATCCACCTCGACCGCCAGGTCAACGAGGGACTCAAACTGGAACGCCAGCGCCACATGACGCCCATCTGGGGCCTGGGGCAGGCCCGTGAGGGCGACCTGATGCGCTTCGTCGCCGAGGAGAGCGGTCTCGACGCGGACGCCGTCGCCGGCTGGGACCTGATGGCGCACAGCGTCGAGGCCCCCGCCTACCTGGGCCGCGAGGAGGAACTCGCCGCGGGGCCCCGGATGGACAACCTGCTGTCGGTGCACGCCGGCGTCGCCGCGCTGACGGCCGTCGCCTCGGGCGGCGGTGCGCGGCCCACCACCATCCCCGTGCTCGCCGCCTTCGACCACGAGGAGAACGGCAGCCAGTCCGACACCGGCGCCCAAGGGCCCCTGCTGGGCTCGGTGCTGGAACGCTCCGTCTTCGCCCGCGGCGGCGCCTACGAGGACCGGGCCCGCGCCTGGGCCGGTACCGTGTGCCTGTCCTCCGACACCGGGCACGCCGTGCACCCCAACTACGCCGAGCGGCACGAGCCCGGCCACCACCCGATGCCCAACGGCGGCCCGATCCTCAAGGTCAACGTCAACCAGCGCTACTCGACCGACGGCAGCGGCCGTGCCCTGTTCGCCGCCGTCTGCGAACGCGCCGGGGTGCCGTGGCAGAGCTTCGTCTCCCACAACGACATGCCGTGCGGCACCACCATCGGCCCCCTCACCGCGGCGCGCCACGGCATCACGACCGTCGACATCGGCGTCGCCATCCTCTCCATGCACTCGGCTCGCGAGCTGTGCGGCGCGCAGGACCCGTACCTGCTGGCCAACTGCCTGACGGCGTTCCTGGCCGAGTGACGGCCGCGCCGCGGCACCCGCCTCGCGAAGTGCTGCGCGCAGAAGGCTGATTGCCCCCCTTCAGGCCGGGTACTCGCCGGCGGTAAGCGCGATGAGCGCGGCCCGACCGAGCTGGGAGGCATCACTCATGGGCATCGTCGTCTGCATCGGCATGATGGCGGTGGGGGCGATTCTGGCCCTGGCCGTCGACCTCGACGTCAGCGGCGTCAACGTCCAGCTGATGGGCGTCGTCCTGTTGATCGTCGGCGTCATCGGACTGTGCACCTACATCAGCATCCTCAAGCGGCGCCGCGTCGAACCGCCGTCCCCCGGGGCGCCGGTGATCGAGGAAGTCAACAAGCACCACTGGGAGTGAGCCGAGGGGCCTCTCCGAAGGCTCAGGGCCGAAGGCTCAGGCCTCGTTGCCTTCGTCGCCCTCGTCCAGACCTGCCAGCACCAGCGGCAGTCGGTCGGCGCCGCCCGCGGTGAGGCGGACCGGGACACCCCAGTCCTGCTGGTGCACGTGGCAGGCCGGGTACTCCCCCTCCTCGTCGCAGGAGGCGGCCATCGCCGAGACGTGCAGCACCCCTTCCGCGCCCTCGGCGCCGGCCAGCCGGACCTCCCGGCGCAGGTCGGTACCCGCTCCTTCGCCCTCCGCGAGAAGCTCGGGCGGGGTGGCGCTCACCAGCAGCCGCGTCGAGGGGCCGTAGCGGGTGTCGAGCTTCTGCCCGGGCGGCGCCTGGAAGACGACGTCGAGGCTGAGCACCCCCGCCGCCACCTCGGTGGCGGCGCGCTGCGTGTGGTGCGCGACGCCCTCGACCCGTACGGCGTCCTCGGGCAGCCGCAGCCGCGTCAGCCGGTGGCGCGCCGACTCCACGACGACGATCTCGCCCGAGCCGTCCGCTGCCAGCACGGCGCCCGACGGCTCGCGCAGGTCGGTCGCCAGCGTGTCGACCTCGCCGGTGGCCGGGTCGTAGCGGCGCAGCGCGTGGTTGTAGGTGTCGCAGACCGCGACCGACCCCCCGGGCAGGGCGGTGACACCCAGCGGGTGCTGGAACAGGGCCTGGTCGGCCGGGCCGTCGCGGTGGCCGAAGTCGAAGAGTCCGGTGCCGACGGCGGTACGGACGGCGAAGGCGCCGTCGCCGTCCGCCTCCACCCACCGCAGCGCGCTGGTCTCGGAGTCGGCGACCCACAGCCGCGTCCCGTCGGGGGAGACGGCCAGCCCGGACGGCTGGGCGAACCACGCCTCGCCGGCGGGCCCGTCCACCAGCCCCTCGTTCGTCGTTCCCGCCGCGACGCCCACGGCGCCGCTGACCGGGTCGTACGTCCACAGCTGGTGCACCCCGGCCATGGCGATCCACACGCGGCCTTCGAAGTACGCCACGTCCCAGGGAGAGGAGAGCGCGATCTCGCGGGCCGCGCCCTCGGTGGGAGCGCCCTGCCACCACTGCTCGCCGGTACCGGCGAGGGTCGTGACGGCCCCCGTGGTCAGGTCCACGCGGCGCAGGGCGTGGTTGACGGTGTCGGCCACGAGGACGGCGCCGTCGGGCAGCAGCGCGAGGCCCTGCGGCTCGTTGAACCGCGCGGCCTCGGGCCCGCCGTCGGTCAGCCCCCGCTCCCCGTCGCCGATCCGCCGCACGACGCTCTCCCCGTCGGCCGCCAGCTCCACCAGCTGGTGCCGCGTGGTGTCCGAGACGAGGAAGCCGCCGTCGGGCAGCGCCAGGATCTTCCCGGGGAACCGCAGGTCGGTCGCGACGGGCTCAGGCGGAACATACGGGCCCTCACCGCGCCGCAGCGTCCCCTTCGCGCCGTGCGCGGCCTCCAGCTCCTCCACCAGCCGCTCGATCGCGTGCACGTGCCCCTCACCGGCGTGCTGCGCGACGACGTACCCCTCCGGGTCGACCACCACCAGCGTCGGCCACGCCCGCACGGCGTACTGCTTCCACGTGGCCAGCTCCGGGTCGTCCAGCACCGGGTGCTCCACCCCGTACCGCTCCACGGCGTCCACCACGGCCGCGTGCTCCGCCTCGTGCACGAACTTCGGCGAGTGCACCCCCACCACGACGACCGTCTCGGCGTGCCGCTCCTCCAGCTCCCGCAGCTCGTCGAGCACGTGCAGGCAGTTGATGCAGCAGAACGTCCAGAAATCGACGATCACGATCTTCCCGCGCAGCGCCGTCAGGCTCAGCTGCTCACCGCCGGTGTTCAGCCAGCCGCCCTTGCCGACCAGCTCGGGCGCGCGGACCCGGGGACGGCGGACCGGGGCGGGCGCCGAGCCGTTTTCGGTGGCTGCGGACGTGCTTGCGTGGGCGGGTGTGGCGGGTGTGGCGGCGGGGTCGTTCATCCCTCCAGCGTGCCACTTCGCCGCACGGGCGCGCCGCGCGCGGCTACAGCACCCGGTCCTTGAGGACGGGGAAGGACTCGCGGACCTTCTCGACCTGAGTGAGGTCGAGGTCGGCGGTCAGCACCGTCTCCTCCGTGCTGTCGGTCTCGGCCACGATCTCGCCCCAGGGGTCGATGACGGCGCTGCGTCCTGCCTGGGCGACGCCCGCGTGGGTGCCCGCGGTGCCGCAGGCCAGGACGAAGCACTGGTTCTCGACGGCGCGGGTACGGGCGAAGAGGCTCCAGTGGTCGGCGCGCTTGGCGGGCCAGCCGGCGGGGACGACCAGCACCTGGGCTCCCGCGTCGACCAGGACGCGGAACAGCTCGGGGAAGCGGAGGTCGTAGCAGGTGGCCAGGCCGAGCGTGGCCTGCGGGTGGGCGACGGTGACGGGCGTGCTGCCCGCCGTCATCAGCGCCGCCTCGCCCTGGTCGAACCCGAAGCGGTGGATCTTGCGGTAGGTGGCCGCGAGCCCGCCGGAGGGGGAGAAGACCAGGGAGGTGTTGTACAGGGCGCCGGCCTCCTCGCCCTTCTCGACGATCGACCCCGCGTGCAGCCACACCCCCGCGTCCCGCGCCGCCGCGGACATGGCCAGCGCGGTCGGGCCCTTCGCCGGGTCCGCCTCCTCCGCCTCGGCGGCGAAACGGTCGTGGGCGAAGGCGCCGACGGGCCACAGTTCGGGCAGCACCACCACGTCGGCGCCCGCTTGGGCGCGGACGAGGGAAGCGACCCGTTCCCGCCGGGATTCGACCGACTCGTCCGGGTCCACCTGAATCTGCAGAATCGAAGCGCGCACCGTACCACCGTCCATGCGATCGAGGGGGGCGATTGGGCCTAGCATCGTCCCAAAAGCCCTGCCGGGGCTCTCGTCCGCAGCGTAACTTGAGAGCACCCAGCACGAGCACCTGCCCTGTCCAGTGTCCAGTCCAGTGCGCGGACTTGTCCGTGTCCCGAACGAGCCGCAAGCTCGAACGAGCCAGCCAGCGAACCGCAAGCCGAGGGGTCCCGTGACCGACCACCCAAGCCTTCAGCCCTACGTTGACGCGTGGACGCAGTCCATGGAAGCGATATCCGAGCTGGTCACTCCGCTCGTGGAAGGGGAGTGGAACGGGCGGACCGACTGCCCGGGCTGGTCGGTGCGCGATGTGGTCTCCCACATCATCGGCGTCGAGTGCGAACTCCTGGGCGATCCGCGACCGATCCACGCCCTGCCCCGCGACATCCGCCACGTCGTCGACGAGACCAGCCGTCACATGGAGGTCCAGGTCGACGTGCGGCGGCACCACACGGGCCCGGAGATGACCAGCGAGTTCGAGTACACCCTCATCCGCCGCGCGCGGCAGCTGCGGAACGAGAAGCGCGGGCCGGAGGCGGAGGTCAACAGCGTCGTTCCGTTCGGGCCCCGCAAACTGCCGCTGGAGCGCCAGCTGATGCTCCGCGCCTTCGACGTGTGGGTGCACGAGCAGGATCTGCGCCGCGCTCTGGACAAGCCAGGCAACCTCGACTCGCCCGGCGCCCACGTGGCCAGGGACGTGATGCTCGCCGGACTGCCGAAGGTCGTCGCCAAGGACGCCGGAGCCCCGCTGAACTCCGCGGTCGTCTTCGATGTGAGCGGCCCCGTCGAGTTCATGCGGACGGTGCGCGTGGACAAGGAGGGCCGGGGCACCGTCGACGGCAGCGTCTCGCTGGGTCCCGCCGCCACCCTCGCCATGGACTGGGAGACCTACTCACGGCTGGCCGCGGGCCGCGTACGGCCGGACGCCGTCGCGGACCGCGTCAAGACCGACGGCGACGCGGAGCTGGCCGCCGCGATCCTGCGCCACTTCTCGGTGACGCCGTGAGGGTGTGACGCCGAGGGAGTGCGACGCCGAGAGCAGGTGACGGGGTGGTGTTGTGGAGTCGTCACCCCCTCAGGGGGTGACGGACGGACACAGGCCCCGGAGGGCCGCGGCGGAGACGGCCGTGGCGCGTGGGCTCCGCCGCGCCGCCGTCACACCGGGACGTGCACCGCTTCCACGCGGCTGGCCACCACGCGCTCGCGCTCGCGCCGTACCGCGCGCCCGCGCAGCCGGGCGAACTGCACCAGGCCCAGGGCCTGCAGGACGAAGACGCTCGCGAAGGCGATCCGGTAGTTGTCCCCCGTCAGGTCGAGCAGGACCCCGACGGCGAACAGCGTCGTCATCGAGGCGGTGAACCCGCCCATGTTGACGATGCCGGACGCGGTGCCGTGCCGCTCGGGCGGGTTGGCGGGGCGGGAGAAGTCGAAGCCGATCATCGATCCCGGACCGCACGCGCCGAGCACCACGCACAGCACCACCAGCAGCCACATGGGGTCCTTGCCCGGCCAGGCGATGGCCGCCGCCCACACGAGGGCCGTCGCGACGACGGTGCCCAGCACCAACGGGGTACGCGCGGCGTGGTGACGGGCGATGACCTGCCCGTAGACAAGACCGCAGCACATGTTCGAGACCACCACGAGAGTCAGCAGCTCACCGGCCGTGCCCTTGTCGAGCCCCTGCGCCTCGACCAGGAACGGCATACCCCACAGCAGCAGGAAGACCATGCCGGGGAACTGGCAGGTGAAGTGCACCCACATCCCGGCGCGGGTGCCCGGCTCCCGCCAGGCCGCGCCGATCTGCCGGCGGATGAACCCCGCACCCGTCCCCTCGGCCTTGGGGGCGGCCGGCGGCTCGTGCCCCTCCGGGTGGTCCCGCAGGAAGAAGACCACCAGCGCCAGGATGACCAGGCCGCCCGCCGCGCTGCCGGCGAACGTCGCCGTCCAGCCGAGGCTCTCCAGGACGCGGGCGAGCACCAGCGTCGTCACCAGGTTGCCCGCCATCCCGATCAGCGCCGCCACCTGCGCTATCACCGGTCCGCGACGGGCCGGGAACCAGCGCGCCCCCAACCGCAGGACGGCGATGAACGTCATCGCGTCCCCGCAGCCCAGCAGCGCGCGGGAGGCCAGCGCGGTGCCGTACGAGGCCGACAGCGCGAAGCCGAACTGGCCCGCGGTGAACAGCAGGATGCCCAGCAGCAGGATGCGGCGGGTGCCCCAGCGGTCCACCAGCAGGCCCACGGGTATCTGCATCCCCGCGTAGACGAGGAGTTGCAGGATCGAGAAGCTGGAGAGCGCGGAGGCGTTGATGTCGAAGCGGTGCGCCGCGTCGAGGCCCGCCACGCCGAGGCTGGTGCGGAAGGTGACGGCGACGAAGTAGACGGCGACGCCGATACCCCACACCCACCAGGCGCGGGGGCCGCCCGGCGGGTCGCCGGGCAGCCGGACGGCGTGCGGCGAGGCGGTGGCACTCATCGGCCGTCCCCCCGGTCGTCACCCTGGCCGCTCGCCCGGAGATCACTCTGGCCGCTCACCCGGAGGTCACCCTGGCCGCCGGTGCGCTCGTCGCCGCGCATCAGGTGGCGGACCCGGCTCACGTGCTGGTGGACGGCGCGCGCCGCGGCGTCCGTATCGCCCTCGCGCAGCGTGCGCAGGATGTCGGCGTGCTCGGCGATGTTCTTCGCGACCCGGTCGGGGTGCGCGTGCATCACGGCGACGCCCATCCGCAACTGGCGGTCGCGCAGTTGGTCATAGAGGCGGGTGAGGATCTGGTTGCCCGTCGCCTGGACGAGCGCGGCGTGGAAGCCGCGGTCGGCGGCGGAGAAGGCGGGAAGGTCACCGGAGGCCGCGTGGGTCCGCTGCTCGTCCAGCAGCTCCTCGAGCCGGGTCACCAGCGCGTCCGAGACCGGCACGGCGCGGCGGACCGCATGCTGCTCGACCAGCAAACGGGTCTCGACGACGTCCTCGACCTCCTGCACCGAGACGGGCAGCACCAGCGCACCCTTCTTCGGATACAGCCGGATCAGGCCCTCCACCTCCAGGCGGAGCAGGCCCTCGCGGACGGGGGTGCGCGAGACGCCGACGGCCTCGGCGAGCTCGCCCTCCGTCAGGAGCATGCCTCCCTCGTAACGCCGCTCCAGCACCGCCTGCTTCACGTGCGCGTACACGCGCTGCGCGGCGGGCGGTTGCTTCTCCTCTTTGAGCTGCTGTTTCGGGGCGCCGGTGTGGGTGGCGGTGCGAGGGGTGGGGGGTGCGGCGGAAGGCATGCACGCATCATAGATACAAGACGGATGCGACGGTTTCGGCTTCCGCGATGTGGGACGGCGCCCCTCGCCCCGCCGTCGGAGTCCAAGAGGGGGGCAGGGGCTGCTGCGCCCCTGCCCCCCTTCTGAGCCCGCGCCGCCGGCAGGGGGTCGGTTCAGGACCGGTGCCGTCCGGTCACTGCCACAGCATCAGCCGCTTGGGGTGTTCGAGGACGGCGGCGATGTCGGCGAGGACCTTGGAGCCGAGTTCGCCGTCGACGAGGCGGTGGTCGAAGGAGAGCGCCAGCGTGGTGACGTGGCGCGGCTTGACCTTGCCCTTGTGCACCCAGGGCTGCTCCCGGACCTGGCCGAAGGCCAGGATGGCGGACTCGCCGGGGTTGAGGATCGGCGTGCCGGTGTCCACGCCGAAGACCCCGACGTTGGTGATCGTCACCGTGCCGCCGCTCATCGCGGCGGGGCTGGTCCTGCCCTCGCGGGCGGTGGCGACCAGCTCACCGAGCGCGGACGCCAGTTCGGGCAGGGTCTTGTCGTGCGCGTCCTTGATGTTCGGGACGATGAGCCCGCGCGGGGTCGCCGCGGCGATGCCCAGGTTGACGTAGTGCTTGCGGACGATCTCCTGGCGCTCCTCGTCCCAGGAGGCGTTAACCTCCGGGTGGCGGCGGATGGCCACCAGGAACGCCTTGGCGACCAGCAGCAGCGGATTGATCCGCACACCCGCCATGTCGGGGTCCTGCTTGAGATCGGCGACGAGCTTCATCGTCCGGGTGACGTCCACGGTCACGAACTCGGTGACGTGCGGCGCCGTGAACGCGCTGTCGACCATGGCCTGCGCGGTGGCCTTGCGTACGCCCTTGACGGGGATCCGGGTCTCGCGGGCCGCGAAAGCCGATGCGGACGGCTGCGCGGCGGAGGAGGCTGGCTCCGCGACGGGCTCGGCGGGCTCCCGCGCCGCCGCGGGCGCCGCGGGCGCCGCGGCCTGGGCGGCAGCGGCGTGCACGTCGTCGCGGGTGACGATCCCGTCGGGGCCCGTCGGCGCGACCGCCGCCAGATCGACGCCGAGGTCCTTGGCGAGCTTGCGTACGGGCGGCTTGGCCAGTGGCCGCGAACCGGTGGCGGACGAGGGCTCCCCGTGGCCGTTCACGCCCGGAGCGCCGTTCCCCTCCGAGGCGTTGCCGCCCGGAACCGGCTCAGCCGCCGACGCGGTCTCGGCGACCGGTGCGGCGGAGGCGGCCGGGGCCGGGGCCGGTTCGGTGGCGGCGCCCTCCGTCCCACCCTGCGCGGACACGGGCTTGCTCTGCGCGGACGCAGGCTTGCGCGGACGGCGCTTGGTGGAACTGGTGGCCACTCCGTAGCCGACCAGCACGGGCTGCCGGCCCTCGCCCTCCGGCTGGCCCTCGCCCTCCGGTTGGGCCTCCTCCGTCACGGCGGCCTGCTCGGCCACCTCGGCCGCGGCACCGGCGCCCGTCTCCATCGCGGCCTGCGCCGCCGACGCGTCGCCGCCGCCCGAACCGGCCGCGGGGCCGCCGGTGTCGACGGTGATGATGGGGGTGCCGACGTCCACCGTGGTGCCCTCGTCGAAGCGCAGGTCGTGCACCACGCCGTCGAAGGGGATGGGCAGTTCGACGGCGGCCTTGGCGGTCTCCACCTCGCAGACGACCTGGCCGTCGGTGACGGCGTCCCCGGGCTGGACGTACCACTTGAGGATCTCGGCCTCCGTCAGCCCCTCGCCCACGTCGGGCATCTTGAACTCACGGACGCCGGCGGCCGGCTGCGCGGCCTGTGCGCTGTTGGTCATCGTCACGGCTCTCCTCAGTACGCCAGCGCGCGGTCGACGGCATCGAGCACCCGGTCCAGGTTCGGCAGGTACTCGTCCTCCAGCCGCGCCGGTGGGTACGGCGCGTGGAACCCGCCGACGCGCAGCACCGGTGCTTCAAGATGGTAGAAGCACCGCTCGGTGATGCGGGCGGCGATCTCGGCACCGGTGCCGAGGAAGACCGGCGCCTCGTGGACGAGCACGAGGCGGCCCGTCCGCTCGACGGAACGCTGCACGGTGTCGAAGTCGATCGGCGACATGGAGCGCAGGTCCACGACCTCCAGCGAGTTGCCCTCTTCCTCGGCGGCGGCAGCCGCCTCCATGCAGACCTTCACCATCGGACCGTAGGCGGCCAGGGTGAGCGCGGTGCCCTGGCGGGCGATCTTCGCGGAGTGCAGCGGCGCCGGGATGGCCGAGGGGTCGACCTCGCCCTTGTCCCAGTAGCGCCGCTTGGGCTCGAAGAAGATGACCGGGTCGTCGCTCTCGATGGCCTGCTGCAGCATCCAGTAGGCGTCGGAGGAGTTCGAGGGCGAGACGCATTTGAGGCCCGCGACGTGCGCGAACAACGTCTCGGGCGACTCGCTGTGGTGTTCGACGGCGCCGATGCCGCCGCCGTAGGGAATGCGGATGACGACGGGCAGCTTGATCTTGCCCAGGGCCCGCGCGTGCATCTTGGCGAGCTGGGTGACGATCTGGTCGTAGGCGGGAAAGACGAAACCGTCGAACTGGATCTCGACGACAGGACGGTAGCCGCGCAGCGCCAGGCCGATCGCCGTGCCGACGATGCCGGACTCCGCCAGCGGCGTGTCGACGACCCGGTCCTCACCGAAGTCCTTCTGCAGCCCGTCGGTGACGCGGAAGACGCCACCGAGCTTTCCGACGTCCTCACCCATGACGAGGACCTTCGGATCGTTCTCCAGCGCGGTACGCAGCGAGGCGTTGATCGCCTTGGCGAGGGGGAGTTTCTGAACGGCCATGGTCACTTACCTTCCCCCGCGGCGGAGACACTCTCGGACTCGGTCGCGAACGACGCCTGGTAGGCGGCGAACTGGGCGCGCTCCTCGTCCACGAGCGCGTGCCCGTCCGCGTAGACGTTCTCGAACATCGCCATGGTGTCGGGGTCGGGCATCGTGCGGATGGCGTCACGCACGTGCCGCCCCATCTCCTCGCTCTCCTCCTCGATCGAGGCGAAGAAGGCGGAGTCGGCCAGCTGCTCGCTCTCCAGGTAGGTGCGCAGCCGCTGGAGCGGGTCCTTCGCCTCCCAGGCGGCGCGCTCCTCGTCGGCGCGGTAGCGCGTCGGGTCGTCCGAGGTGGTGTGGGCGCCCATGCGGTAGGTGAACGCCTCGATCAGCATCGGGCCCTCACCGGCCCGCGCGCGCTCCACGGCTGCCTTGGTCACCGCCAGGCAGGCCAGCACGTCGTTGCCGTCGACGCGGACGCCGGGGAAACCGAAGCCCTGGGCGCGCTGGTAGATCGGCACCCGGGACTGGCGCTCGGTGGGCTCGGAGATCGCCCACTGGTTGTTCTGGCAGAAGAAGACGACCGGGGCGTTGTAGACGGCCGCGAACGTGAACGCCTCGGCCACGTCCCCCTGGCTGGAGGCGCCGTCGCCGAAGTAGGCGATGACGGCCGAGTCGGCACCGTCCTTGGCCACACCCATCGCGTACCCGGCCGCGTGCAGGACCTGGGAGCCGATCACGATCGTGTACAGGTGGAAGTTGTTGCTGTTCGGGTCCCAGCCGCCGTGGTTCACACCGCGGAACATGCCCAGCAGCATCGTCGGGTCCACATCGCGGCACCAGGCGACGCCGTGCTCGCGGTAGGTGGGGAAGACGTAGTCGTCGGGGCGCAGGGCCCTGCCGGAGCCGATCTGCGCGGCCTCCTGGCCGAGCAGGGACGCCCACAGGCCGAGCTCGCCCTGACGCTGGAGAGCGGTGGCCTCCGCGTCGAAACGGCGCGTGAGCGCCATGTCACGGTAGAGGCCCTGGAGCTCCTGCGCACTCAGGTCGACGTCGTACTCCGGGTGGGTGACGCGCTCGCCCTCCGGGGTGAGCAGCTGCACCAGCTCCGGCTCGGCGGCCGGGCCGTCGGTACGGCGCGCGGAGCCGTGCGCACGGGCCGGGCGTGCGGCGGCGGCGCGCGAGGAGGTGGCCTGCGCCTTCGTGGAGCGCTTCGCCGGGGTCTTCGACCCGTTCTTCGCCGTGCTGCTCGCCGCGCCCCTGGAAGCGGCCTTCGACCCGTTCTTCGCGGCGGCCTTCGAAGCCGTCTTCGAAGGCGTCTTCGAGGCGGTCTTCGAACCGGTCTTCGGCGTGCTCCCGGAGGAGGTCTTCGCGGTGCTCCCGGCCGCCTTCTTCGCCGGTGCCTTGGCCGAAGCCTTCGCCGAAGCCTTCGCCGCGGTCTTGCGGGGCGTGCCTGCGGCGGTGGCCTCGCCGGCCTCCGCCCTGCCGTTCGCGGCGTCGCCGCCGGGAGCGGCCTGGGTGGCGCGCTTTCCTCCGGTGCCGCTGCGGCGCGCGGTGCTCCGCGCGGCAGTGCTCTCCACGGTCACGTTTGCTCCTCCGTCTGTCCGGCCCCCGGGGTTGCCGGTGACCTGGGGCTCCCCCACCCACTGGCGGGGGGAGGCTCGCCCGGTCCCGTGCGGCGCACGGGGTGGGAGCGTCGCGGTCGGCACCGGGTGGTGACTGCATGTCCCGGTCGCGGCCCGCTGTACCAACCCCGTCGGGGGCGCCCCAGCCATGGCTGGCATCTCCATAGACGCACGAGGCGGCCCTGACCTGCAACTTTGCTCGGATATCCAAGTAAGAACCCGGAAGTCCAAGTATGTGTGCCATGAGTCGGGACATCACTGGTCACGGCCTCGCGAGCCGCGGACACCCGCACGGTAACCCGGGGTGCGGGAGCCCGGGAAGAGTGGAGAGCCGATCAGTATGTGAGACTGAGAATGTGCCCGAAAACGGACGAATCCGGGTATTCCTGGTCGACGACCACGAGGTCGTCCGCAGGGGTGTGCGCGACATGCTCGCCGCCGACCCGGCCCTCGAGATCGCCGGGGAGGCCGGCACGGCGGCCGACGCGCTCGACGGCATCGCCGCCGCCCGTCCCGACGTCGCCATCCTGGACGTACGGCTGCCCGACGGCAGCGGCATCGAGGTCTGCCGCGAGGTCCGCTCGCGCGACGAGTCCGTCCACTGCCTGATGCTCACCTCCTACGCCGACGACGAGGCGCTCCTGGCCTCCGTGATGGCCGGCGCCTCCGGATACGTCCTCAAGGAGCTCAGCCGCCGCGAGCTCGTCCGCTCGGTACGCGAGGTCGCGGCGGGCACCTCGCTGCTCGACCCCGCAGACGCCAGGCGCGTACTGGACCGGCTGCACGGTGCCGGTACCGGCGGTGGCTCCGGCGCCGCCGCGAGCCGGGACGAGAGACTGGCCGCCCTCACCCCCCAGGAGCGCACCATCCTCGGGCTGATCGGCGAGGGACTGACCAACCGGGTGATCGGCGACCGGCTGCACCTGGCCGAGAAGACGGTGAAGAACTACGTGTCCGGGCTGCTCGCCAAGCTCGGCATGGAACGACGCACCCAGGCCGCCGCCTACATCGCCAGACTCCGCGCCTCCGACGGACACGACGACCCGCACCACGGGTGACACCCCCCGGGTGTGGCTGGGGCGGCCTCCAGCCGCAGCGGGCGCCCTCTCATCGCAGCGGGCGCCCTCTCGCCGCAGCAGGCACCCTCTCGCCGCAGCAGGCGCCCTCTCGCCGCGCAGCAGGCGCCCTCTCGCCGCGCAGCAGGCACCCTCTAGTCGCAGAAGGCGGCGCGCACCTTCTCGTAGTGCGCCGTCCACCAGACCACGAGCGCCGCCGCCGCCGGGAACTGCACATCCACCCGGCCGTCGCTGCGCTCGTAGCGCCAGCGCAGCATCCAGAAGTCGTTCAGACGCTCCCACCACACCCGGTGCACGGCGGCGGCCAGCTCCTCGCGCGTGGCGTGCGCGCCGCCCCGGTAGGCGCGCGCGAAGGCCCGCACCCTCCGCAGGTCCAGCGTGCCGCCGGGCCGCAGAAAGAAGATCGCCGCACCTCGCACGGCCTCCTCGGCGCGCGGCTGCACGTCCAGCCGGTCCCAGTCGAGGATCGCCACCACACGCGCCGTGGCGCCGCCCGGCGCGTACAACAGGTTCAGCGGGTGGAAGTCCCCGTGCACCCAGCCGCAGAACCGGTCCTGGACGGCGTCAGGCCGCTCCCGCGCATGGCGCCGCAGCAGCGCCCGGCGCTCGGTCAGCCGGTGCTCGGCCAGCTCGTCGAAACTGTCCCGACGCCGCCGCGCCCGCACCCGCTCCAGCAGGGCACCGATCGTCTCGTACGTCGCCGCCGGGTCGGCGCTCGCCTGCGTGCCGCAGGGAGCCTCCGGCGCGGCCCGCGTCAGCCGGGTGTGCACCCGCCCCAGCAGGGTGCCCAGCCCCGCGCACTGCGCCAGTGACAGCTCGCTGCCGTGCCGGTGCCCGCCCTCGATCCAGGGGTGCAGCGCGAAGCAGCGGCCGTCCGCCGCCACGACCACCGACCTCCCGTCCGCGTCCGGCACCACGGGCACCACGGGCAGCCCCAGCTCACCGAGGAGCGCCGCCACCCGGTGCCGGCACTCGATGCGGGCACGCGCGGACTGTCCGTCCAGATGGTGTTTGAGGAAGTAGCGCCCCCGGGTCGTCGTCACCCGGTAGCCCCTGTTGAGCAGGCCCTGCGACACGGGCTCGTACCCCACAAGGTCCCCCACGCCCCCGTACCGCCCCAGCAGGACGTGGAGCGTGTCCTCGGTCAGGGTCCGGGAAAGGGAAGACGGTTGCACGGCGGCATCGTAGGGCCGCACAGCGGACCGCGCGCCGCAGGCGTCAACAGGCCGCCGACGTACCCCTACCGACGTGTTCGGGCGAGCCCTCCCCGCAGGGAGCCGCTGCCCGCCGGCTCACTCCTCGCCGGCGCCCTGGTTGCCGATGAGACCGCCATCGCCGCTGTCTCCGCTGTCGCCGCCGTTCTCGTTGCCGCCGTTGGTGGGCGGCGACTGCGTCTTGGTCGGCTTGCCGCCGTCGTTCCCGCCGTCGTGGGAACCGCCGCCCTCGTTGCCGCCGTTGTGCGACTGCGAGGGGTCACCGGTCTCGGACGGCTGCGTGGGGCTCGGGTCGGTATCGCTCGGCGCCGTCTCGGAGGGCCGGTCGCTGGGCGTCCAGTCGCCCGTGCCGCCGTCACTCGTGCCCGGCTGGTCCTGCTCCGTCTCCGACGGGGTGGGATCGGGTTCCTCGGAGGACTTCTTGTCCTTCGGCTCCGACTTGGTGGTGTCCGGCTTGTCCGGCTTGTTGTCCTTGGCGCCGTTGTCCTGTCCGAGCGCGAAGAAGATACCCCCCGCGATCGCGATGACCGCCAGGAACGCCACCAGCGCGTACCTGAACCCCTTGCCGCCGCCACCGCCACGGCCGCCGCGGCCACCACCACGGGGCCCACCGTCGAAGCCGCCGTCGTCGTCGCGCGGGCCCGCCAGCAGCGGAGCGCCCATCTGCGAGGTGTCGGAGTGCGAGGGGTGCGGGCGAGCGCCGGCACCGGGCACGCCCATGGCCGGGGTCGAACCGCCGTAGTGCGCGGTCGGCCCCGTGTTCCACAGTCCGCCGGTGTGCCCACCCTGCTCGTGCAGCATCTGCAGCGCGTACTGGGTGAGCCCGCGCATCTCCTCAGCCGTCTGGAACCGGTCGTCCGGCTCCTTGGCCAGCGCGCGCATCGTCAGGCCGTCCAGCTCCGGCGGAACCGCGTCCGACACCTCGGACGGGAGCACCGGATCGTCCTGCACGTGCTGGTAGACCACCGACAGCGGCGTCTCACCCGTGAACGGGGGGCGCCGCGTCAGCAGCTCGTACAGCAGACACCCCGTGGCATACAGGTCGGAGCGCGCGTCCACGGTCTTGCCGAGCGCCTGCTCAGGAGAGAGGTACTGCGGCGTGCCCATCACCATGCCGGTCTGCGTCATGGTGTTCGACGCACCGTGCAGGGCGCGGGCGATGCCGAAGTCCATCACCTTCACCGCGCCGCCCCGCGTGATGATCACGTTCGCGGGCTTGATGTCGCGGTGCACGATGCCGTGCTGATGGCTGTAGGCCAGCGCCTCCAGCACCCCCGACACGATGATCAACGCCTGGTCCGGCGGCGGCGCGTCCGCCGCCAGCAACAGATCACGGATCGTGCTGCCCTCGACGAGCTCCATCACGATGTACGGCGTGATGTTGCCGCCGATCATCTCCTCGCCGGAGTCGTAGACCGCGACGACGGAGTGGTGGTTGAGGCCCGCGACGGACTGGGCCTCGCGCGTGAAGCGCGCCTTGGAGACCGGATCCTCGGCCAGGTCAGCGCGGAGCAGCTTGACCGCGACCGTGCGCCCCAGACGCAGGTCCTCGGCGCCGAAGACCTCTGCCATGCCACCGCGTCCGAGCCGGTGCGTCAGGCGGTACCTGCCGTCACCGACCAGGCCGTTGTTGCCCCACAACTCCGGCGAATCGGGCAGGGAGCCGCCGCCCGTCGCGTCGGGGTCCGAAGGGCCCCCGGCGGCTTGCGTCTGTGCCATCAGTCCTCGCCGTCGATTCGAATCCGCGGACTTCGCGCGGTGGATACTCCCCCCAAGGAGGCTACAGGCACGCGGGGGGTGGATGGATGGGACGGAATACCGAGCTACGCCAGTCGCATCCAACAAGCTGACGTACCGGCCCCGCAAGTTGGCTCCGGCACGCCCCGCACACACCCCGCCACCCAGCGGCGGCGACCCAGCGCACGGGCCGTGAACCGCACCCTCTAGGCTCGGTGAACCGCTCGGGGCCGTGCCCTTGTGAGCGTGTGACGCCGCCCGGACGGCGTGTGACACATCGCTCGCGAAGGGCGTATGCGCATTCGGTCACGGAACGGGCAACGAGCTTGACGTGACCGAGGCCCCGGGCAAACTTGGGCCAGTATCACGGTCAAAAGGATCACTCAACGTACCTGCACGGGGGCAGCGCCGCCGAGGGGGAAGCAGTCAGATGAGCGACGACGGCGCACAGGCGGCCGGCAACTACTTGGGCCGCATGGTCGGCGGAGGACGATTCCAGCTTCGCTCACTGCTGGGCGCCGGCGGAATGGCCTCCGTCTACCTTGCCTACGACTCCGTACTCGACCGGCAGGTCGCGGTCAAGACGCTCCACACCGAACTGGGACGCGAGCAGTCCTTCCGCGAGCGGTTCCGCCGCGAGGCCCAGTCCGTGGCGAAACTGACCCACACCAACATCGTCTCCGTCTTCGACTCCGGCGAGGACGAGATCGACGGCGCGATGGTGCCGTACATCGTCATGGAGTACGTCGAGGGCAAGCCGCTGCGCACCGTCCTCGACGAGGACATCGCCCAGCACGGCGCGATGCCCGCCGACAAAGCGCTGAAGATCACCGGCGACGTGCTCGCCGCCCTCGAGGTCAGCCACGAGATGGGCCTCGTCCACCGGGACATCAAGCCCGGCAACGTGATGCTCACCAAGCGTGGCGTGGTCAAGGTCATGGACTTCGGCATCGCGCGCGCCATGCAGTCCGGTGTGACCTCCATGACCCAGACCGGCATGGTCGTCGGCACCCCCCAGTACCTCTCCCCCGAGCAGGCGCTGGGCCGCGGCGTGGACGCCCGTTCCGACCTGTACTCCGTCGGCATCATGCTCTTCGAGCTGCTGACCGGCCGGCTCCCCTTCGACGCCGACTCGCCGCTCGCCATCGCCTACGCGCACGTCCAGGAGGAGCCGGTCTCGCCGTCCTCCATCAACCAGTCCATCCCGGCGGCCGTGGACGCGCTCGTCGCCCGGACGCTGAAGAAGAACCCCAACGAGCGCTTCCCCTCCGCCGAGTCGATGCACGACGAGGTCACCCGCATCGGTGGCGCCGGCATCGCCTCGGGCGCCTCGCCGATCATCATCAGCGGCGGCCCGCCCGCCAGCGGCGCCGGCGTCGGACAGGCCGTCTTCCCGCCCGTGGACGCCAACTCGCAGCCGCAGCACGGCGGAGCCGGTGTCCAGACGCCGTACCAGCCGCCGCAGGGCCACGGCCAGGTGCAGGGACCGGGCCAGATGCAGGGGCCCGGCCAGGTTCAGGGGCCGGGTCAGGTGCAGGGGCACGGGCAGCCAGGGCCGTACAACAGCGGGGGCTTCGGCCCCTCCACCCCGCCGCCCCACGCCCAGAACACCGCACCCGCCGGTTACGGCTACCCGCAGTCCTCGTACGGCACCGGCGGCCCCTCCACGCCGCCGCCCTACACGATCAACGCCGCCGGCGGCGCCGGCCAGGGCAACAGGGGCGGCCCCGGCAAGAAGATGTCCCCCGGCGCCATGGCCGGATTCGGTCTCGCCGGCGTCGCCGTCATCGTCGCCCTCGTCTTCGTGATCGTCAGCGTGACCGGGGACAGCGGCGGGGACGACCCCGACCCCAAGCCCACCGCCAAGGACAAGCCCACCGCCACCGCCGACCCCGGCGGCAGCGGCGACAGCGGCTCCAACCCGGGCAAGTTCAAGGGGCCGGACAAGAGCCGGACCATCGACAAGGAGAAGTGCACCGACGCCACCGAGACGTACGAGCACAACGGCAACGTCATGATGCCCGACCTGACCTACAAGGACCTCACCTCCGTAAAGGCCTGCCTGCGCGCCGCGGACTGGAAGCTCGGCGACGTGACGATGGAGGACGAGAACGTCTTCGGCAAGAACCAGGTCCTCGACCAGAACCCGGGCTCCCTCGACGACTTCAACCCGAAGAAGGACGAGGTCGACCTGACCGTCTCCACGGGCCAGCCCGGTAGCTGAGGCGTCGCCTTCCGCCGGGGACATCCCTGGTGGGCCGCCCCTGGTGGGGGCCGGCCTTGATGGGGCCGATCTTGGCGGGCGGCATCCCTGGTGGGGGCTGGCCTCGGTGGGGCCGATCTTGGCGGGGCCCACCCTCGGTTGACGGCCGCCCCTGGTGGGGGCCGCCCCGGTG
>NZ_JASKYT010000101.1:0-21157 GCF_041028275.1 Streptomyces sp. PU-14G | reverse complement strand
GCCCCGCCCCCCGGTGGGGCCCCCGGTCGGACCTTCGGTGGAGCCTCGTCAGCGGCCTCCGCGGTGCCCCGGCCTGCGGGTGACCCAGTCGCGGACGGTGTCCGCGAACCAGTAGGGCTTACCTCCCTCCACGAGGTCGGGCGGCGGTAGGAGGCCGTTCTTCTTGTAGGAGCGCACGGTGTCGGGCTGCACGCCGATGTGCGCGGCGATCTCCTTGTACGACCAGAGCCGTCGGTCGGCCATCTCGCACCTCCCAGGTTGGCTGGTGGGCAGGTCGTCAGCCTGTGTGGGGTGAACGACGCGGAGTGATCCTCGACGGGGTGCTGTGGGTGCCCTGTGACAGCGGTCCCGTGGAACCGTGACATTGGTGACGGACGCGCCGAATAGAAGGTCAATATGTAAGGACAAACCGTTGACAGGTGTCTCCGACGCGGCGGACGATGTGCCGGGCACGCACCCGCCGAAGAGAGGGGACGCGATACATGACCGCACCGCACGACGTGGTCACCATGGGCCGCATCGGGGTCGACATCTACCCCCTCCAGACCGGCGTGCCGCTCCAGCACGTGGAAAGCTTCGGGAAGTTCCTGGGCGGTTCCGCCACCAACGTGGCCGTCGCCGCCTCGCGGCTCGGCCGCTCCACCGCGGTGGTGACCCGCACGGGTGACGACCCGTTCGGCGTCTACTGCCACGAGGCGCTGCGCGGCTTCGGCGTGGACGACCGGTGGGTGACGCCCGTGCGGCGCTACCCCACCCCGGTCACGTTCTGCGAGATCTTCCCGCCGGACGACTTCCCGCTCTACTTCTACCGCCAGCCCAAGGCGCCCGACCTCGAACTGCGGGCCGACGAACTGGAGCTGCCCGGTATCGCCGCCGCCCGCATCTTCTGGATGACCGGCACCGGGCTGTGCGCGGAACCCAGCCGCACGGCCACCCTCGCCGCGCTGGCGGCACGCGGAAAGGGCCGGGCGCCGGACGGCGTGGCGGCCACGGGTGCGGGACCGCACGGCGAGGGCACTGCCGTCGCCACCGTCTTCGACCTCGACTGGCGGCCCATGTTCTGGGGCGCGGGCACCGACGGGGAGCTGACCGAGGCCGAGGCCGCCGAGGCGGCCCGCCCCCACTACCGCGCGGCTCTCGCCCACGCCACCGTCGCCGTGGGCAACCTCGCCGAGTGCCAGGTCGCCACCGGGGCCCGCGAGCCGCGCGCCTGTGCCGAGGCCCTGCTGGCGGCCGGCGCCCGGCTGGCCGTCGTCAAGAGGGGCCCTGCGGGCGTGCTGGCGGTCCACGCGGACGGCACGACCGCGCAGGTGCCACCGCACCCGGTCGAGGTCGTCAACGGGCTGGGCGCCGGGGACGCGTTCGGCGGCTCCCTGTGCCACGGGCTGCTGGCCGGCTGGGACCTGGAGTACGTGATGCGGTACGCCAACGCCGCCGGTGCGCTGGTCGCCTCACGGCTGGCGTGTTCCTCCGCGATGCCGGCGGAGTCCGAGGTCGAGGAACTGCTGCGCGGCTGAACGGGCGCCCGGCCCGGCCGGCCCGGTTCTGGCCGGGCCGGTGAAACCGGTGAAGCCGCCGACCGGTGAAGGCGCCGACAGGTGAAGACGAGGGGTCGGTGGAGGCGAGGGGCCGATGGCGGCGTCGGGCCGGTGGCGGCGTCGGGGTGATGGCGGCGTCGGGTCGGCGGGGTCGGCCGCCGAGCCTCGGGGCGCCCGACCGCTGCCCCGGCCCACGTGCCGGCGCCCTCCCCGTGTCCTACGGCCGGAGCGCGGCCATCCCCCAACCCTTCGAAAGCGAGCCCACCTTGGCCAGCAGCAGTGTCAGCCTCTCGGAGCTGGCGTCCGTGCGCACCCGGCATCCTCAGGCCATCGCCGAGGCGGCGGCTCACCGCGCGCGCCGTCCGCTGGTGGACGAGCGCGAGCGGCTGGTGATCGTTGCCGCGGACCATCCGGCGCGCGGCGCGCTGGCCGTCGGGGACGACGCGCTCGCCATGGCGAACCGCGCCGCACTCCTCGAACGCCTCGTCACCGCTCTCTCCCGGCCCGGTGTCGACGGGGTGCTGGCGACCGCCGACATCCTGGAGGACCTGCTGCTCCTGGGGGCGCTGGAGAACAAGGTGGTGCTGGGTTCGATGAACCGGGGCGGGCTGGCGGGCGCCGCCTTCGAGCTGGACGACCGGTTCACCGGGCACCGTCCTGAGGACATCGAGCGGCTGCGCTTCGACGGGGGCAAGCTGCTGCTGCGCATCGACTACAGCGATCCCGGCTCGTTGCGGACGCTGCACGCCACCGCGCGCGCCATCGATGAGATGGCGTCCCGCCGGCTGCCCGTCTTCGTCGAACCGTTCCTGGCGGGACGGGTGGACGGCAGGCTGGTCAACGACCTGAGCGGTCCCGCCGTCGCCCGCTCGGTCGCCATCGCCTCCGGACTCGGCGGCACCTCCGCCTACACCTGGCTCAAACTGCCGGTCACCGCGGACCCCGAGGACATGGCGTGGGTGTGCGAGACCTCCGCGCTGCCCGTCGTCCTGCTCGGCGGCGAGGTGAGCGGCGATCAGGAGGGCACCTATGAGAAGTGGCGGAGGGCGCTGAGCCTGCCGACCGTGCGTGGGCTGGTCGTCGGGCGTTCCCTGCTCTACCCGGCCGACGGCGAGGTGAGCGCGGCCGTGGACACCGCCGTCGGGCTGACGAAAGGGCTGTGACGAGATGACAGGCACCGGAACGACAGGCACCGGAACGACAGACACCACGAACGGTTTCCACCTCCGGGCGGGGCGGGCCGCCGCGGGCCCCTACGCCGTCGACATCGATCCGCGGAGCGCGGGCTGGGGCTACTCCTCGCTGCGGGTGCTGGAGGTGGAGCCGGGCGGCTCGCACGTCTGGGAGACCGGCGGGAGCGAGTGGATCGTGCTGCCGCTGTCCGGCGGCTGCACCGTCGAGGCCGACGGGGTCACGCTCCACCTGCACGGCAGGGAGAGCGTGTTCGCCGCCGTCAGCGACTTCGCCTACGTGCCGCGTGACGCGCAGGTGTCCCTCAGCAGCGCGGCAGGCGGCCGGTTCGCGCTGACCGGCGCGCGCTGCGAGCGGCGGCTGCCGGTGCGGTACGGCGCCGCCGAGGACGTGCCCGTCGAGCTGCGGGGCAGCGGGCAGTGCTCGCGGCAGGTCAACAACTTCGCCGCCGCGCACGTGTTCGAGGCCGACCGGCTCATCGCCGTCGAGGTGCTCACCCCGGGCGGCAACTGGTCCTCCTACCCGCCGCACAAGCACGACGAGGCGCGCGAGGGCGTCGAGAGCGAGCTGGAGGAGATCTACTACTACGAGATCGCCCCGCACGGGGCCACGGAGGGCGTCGGCTACCAGCGCGTCACCCCCAGCGGTCGCGGGCGGGGCACCGACGTGCTCGCCGAGGTACGCGGCGGTGACGCCGTGCTGATCCCCGACGGCTGGCACGGGCCCTCCATGGCCGCGCCCGGCCACGACATGTACTACCTGAACGTGATGGCCGGTCCCGGGGTGGATCGCGCGTGGCATATCTGCGACCATCCTGATCACGCGTGGATTCGTGGTACGTGGGCCGAAACTCCTGTGGATCCCAGGCTTCCGCTGTACGAGGCGAAGGATTCCGCAGCATCACACGCCAGTTCGTCCGGAGAGGCGCGTGCCGGCTCGTCCGAAGAGGCACATGCCAGTTCGCCCGAAGAGGCGCGTGCCGGCTCGTCCGAAGAGGCACGCGCCGGCGCGCGGGAAGGGGAGACGAAGCGGTGACCACCGTCAGGCTGACCGTCGCACAGGCCCTCGTACGCTTCCTCGCCGCGCAGCACACCGAGCGCGACGGACAACGGCACCGCCTCATCGACGCCTGCTGGGGCATCTTCGGACACGGCAACGTCGCCGGTATCGGCCAGGCCCTCGTCGAGAGCGGCCAGGGCCCCGGCGCACCGCTCCCCTTCCACCAGGGCCGCAACGAACAGGCCATGGTGCACGCCGCCGTCGGCTTCGCCCGGCACAAGGGCCGGCTCTCCGCGCAGGCCGTCACCACCTCCATCGGCCCGGGCGCCACCAACCTGGTCACCGGAGCCGCGCTGGCCACCCTCAACCGGCTGCCCGTCCTGCTGCTGCCCGGCGACATCTTCGCCACCCGCGCCCCCGACCCCGTCCTCCAGCAGTTGGAGGTCCCCTACGCGGGCGACGTCTCCGTCAACGACGCGCTGCGCCCCGTCTCCCGCTACTTCGACCGGGTGCTGCGTCCCGAGGCGCTCATCCCCGCCGCGCTCGGTGCCGCGCGGGTGCTGGCCGACCCCGCCGAGACGGGCGCCGTCACCCTCGCGCTGCCGCAGGACGTGCAGACGGAGGCCCACGACTGGCCCGAGGAGTTCTTCGCCGAGCGGACCTGGCGGGTGGGCCGCCCGGGGCTGGAGCCGGAGGTGCTGGCGGCGGCGGCCGAGGCGGTCCGCACCGCCCGCCGGCCGCTCATCGTCGCCGGCGGCGGCGTCCACCACAGCGAGGCCGAAGCGGCGCTGCGGGCCTTCGCGGACGTCACCGGCGTACCCGTCGCCTCCACCCAGGCGGGCAAGGGCTCCCTGCGGTTCGACCACCCCTGCGACGTGGGCGGGATCGGCCACACCGGCACCGCCGTGGCCGACGCACTCGCGCGCACCGCCGACCTGGTCGTCGGGGTCGGCACCCGCTGGACCGACTTCACCACCGCCTCGAACACCCTCTTCCCCCCGGGCGCCCGCTTCCTCAACCTCAACATCGCCGCCTTCGACAGCCACAAGAGGGCCGGACTCTCCGCCGTCGCCGACGCGCGCGCCGGCCTGGAGGCGCTCACCGGGGCGCTGCGCGGCCACCGGGTCTCACCCGACTACGAGGCCGAGTACACCCGCGGCAAGGAAGCCTGGGAGCGCGCCGTCTCCGAGGCGTTCGCGCCGCACCCCCTGGACGCGGACGCGAGGCCCTCCCAGACGCAGGTGCTCGGCGCGCTCGACTCCGTCGTCGGGGACGAGGACGTCGTCCTCAACGCGGCCGGGTCGATGCCCGGCGACCTGCACAAGCTCTGGCGCGCCCGCTCGCCGCGCCAGTACCACGTCGAGTACGGCTACTCGTGCATGGGCTACGAGATCCCGGCCGCCGTCGGCGTCGCGCTGGCCGATCCGGAGCGCACCGTGTGGGCGCTGGTGGGCGACGGCACGTACCTGATGCTGCCCACCGAGATCGTCACCGCCGTCCAGGAGGGCGTGAACATCAACGTCGTCCTCGTCCAGAACCACGGCTACGCCTCCATCGGCGGCCTGTCCGAACAGACCGGCGGCGAACGCTTCGGCACCGCCTACCGCTACCGCGACGCGGACGGCGGCTACACCGGTGACCCGCTGCCCGTCGACCTGGCCGCCAACGCCGCCTCGCTCGGCATGGAGGTGCACCGCGCCGCCACCTGCGAACAGCTCCGCGCGGCCCTGGCGGCGGCCCGCGCCTCCGACCGCCCCACGTGCGTGTACGTCGAGACCGACACCGAACCCGACGTGCCGGCGCCGGGGCCCGAGGCCTGGTGGGACGTGGCCGTCGCCGAGACCTCCACACGCCCGGCCGCCCGCGCGGCACGCGAGGAGTACGAGCGGCAACGCGCCCGGCAGCGCCGCCCCCTGTGACCCCACCGGCGGCAACACCAGCCGGCAGCCGGCACACACCCCCGTCCCGAGAAAGGTCCCGGCCCCCCATGAAGACCCTCGGCCACTGGATCGGCAACAAGCCGTACGAGTCGACCTCCGGCACCGTCGGACCCGTCTGGAACCCGGCCACCGGCGCCCAGCCCACGCAGGTCTCCCTCGCCTCCGCCGACGAGGTGGACACGGCGGTCGCCGCCGCCAAGGCGGCCTACCGCGCCTGGTCGCGCTCCTCGCTGGCCAAGCGCACCGCGTTCCTGTTCCGCTACCGCGCCCTGCTGGACGCGCACCGCGACGAGATCGCCGCGCTGATCACCGCCGAACACGGCAAGGTGCACGCGGACGCGCTCGGCGAGGTCGCCCGCGGCATGGAGATCGTGGAGCTCGCCTGCGGCATCCCCGAGAAGCTCAAGGGCGAGCTGTCCACCGAGGTCTCCACCCGGGTCGACGTCTCCTCCATCCGGCAGCCCGTCGGCGTGGTGGCCGGCATCTCGCCGTTCAACTTCCCCGCCATGGTGCCGATGTGGATGTTCCCGCTGGCGGTGGCCTGCGGCAACACCTTCGTGCTCAAGCCCAGCGAGAAGGACCCCTCGGCCGCCTACCGGCTCGCGGAACTGGCCGCCGAGGCGGGCCTGCCCGAAGGCGTCCTCAACGTCGTCAACGGCGACAAGGTGGCCGTCGACCGCCTGCTGTCCCACCCCGACGTGGCCGCCGTCTCCTTCGTCGGCTCCACGCCCATCGCCCGCCACGTGCAGGCCGAGGCCACCGCCGCAGGCAAGCGCGTCCAGGCGCTCGGCGGCGCCAAGAACCACATGCTCGTGCTGCCCGACGCCGACCTCGACCACGCCGCCGACAACGCCGTGAGCGCCGCCTACGGTTCGGCGGGCGAACGCTGCATGGCCGTCTCCGTGGTGGTGGCTGTCGGCGCGGCGGGCGACGCGCTCGTCGCCCGGATCGCGGAGCGGGCCCGCGCGCTGCGCATCGGCCCCGGCACCGACCCGGCCAGCGAGATGGGCCCGCTCATCACCCGCGAGCACCGCGACAAGGTCGCCTCCTACGTCACCGGCGCCGCCGCGCAGGGCGCCGAGGTCGTCGTCGACGGCACGGGCCTGACCGTCGAAGGACACCCCGAGTGCGCCGACGGCTTCTTCCTCGGCGTCTCCCTCCTCGACAAGGTCACCCCCGGCATGGCCGCCTACGACGACGAGATCTTCGGCCCCGTGCTCAGCGTCGTGCGCGCCGAGACCTACGACGAGGCGATCGCCCTGATCAACGCCAGCAAGTGGGGCAACGGCACCGCCATCTTCACCCGCGACGGCGGCGCCGCCCGCCGCTTCCAGCTGGAGGTCGAGGCCGGGATGGTCGGCGTCAACGTGCCCATCCCGGTGCCCGTGGGCTACCACTCCTTCGGCGGCTGGAAGCAGAGCCTCTTCGGCGACCTGCACATCTACGGCAACGACGGCGTGCAGTTCTACACCCGCGGCAAGGTCATCACCACCCGCTGGCCCGCCCCGGAAGACGGTGGCGGCGTCAACCTCGGCTTCCCGAGCAACCACTGACGGCCCGGAGGACCGCACCGCCGCCGTCCGCCACGGACGGCGGCGGATCCTCCGTGGTCCGCCACGGCGGGGAGCGCCTGCTCAGGCGGCACATGGCCGCTCTTTCTCGGTAACCTCGACCGCATGCTCGGGAACATGAACGCCGCACCGCTGGCCTGGCTCCGGGCGCTCAAGGACACCGCCCGCTCCGGGCTGACCGTGGAGCGCGCGTCGCTGACGCCGCTGATAGCGGTACGCGGCGCGTGCGGCGTGGGCGTCGTGGTCGGGCTGGCGCTGCTCATCGGCACGCCGCAACTCGCGGTCTCCAGCGCCTTCGGCGCCTTCGCCTCCGGCATCGCCACCTTCCAGCGCAGCTGGCGGCCCCGGCCCGTACTGGCGTTGGCCGCCTCCGCCGGGCTGGCGATCTCCACCTTCCTCGGCTATCTGCTCGTCGGCTGGCCGTGGGCGTTCGTGCTGCTGCTCGCCCTGTGGGCGTTCCTGGCCGGTATGGCGTGGGGGATAGGGCCCACCTCAGGAGTGGTCGCCGCGTTCAACATCTCCGTGATGCTCATCACCGTCCACCTGCCCGCCTCCACACTCGGTGCGCTCAACCACGCCGCGCTGATCGCCGCGGGCGGCGTCGTGCAGGCCGGACTCATCGTGCTGTTCCCCATCAGGCCCTGGGGCGAACGGCGCGAGGCGCTCGCCGACGCGCTCGCCGGCGTCGCCGACTACGCCCGCAGGCTGCGGCACGACCCGATGGCACCCTTCGACCCCGAACCCCTGATCGAGGCCCGCAGCGCCGCCTACGTCACCCCGCGCCAGGCCCGCCGCCGCCCCCGCCAGTTGCACGGCTACCGCGCACTGGCCGAACGCTTCCGCCCCGTCCTCGCCTCGCTCGCCGACCCCGTCGTCGGCGGCGCGCCGATGGTCGGTCCCGAACGCGACCGGGTACGCGAACTCCTGTCCGCCGCGGCCACCGTGCTGGACGCCACCGCCCGCGCCGTCCGGCGCGGCGAACGCGTCCGCCTGCCCGACCAGGCACTCGACGTCCTGCGCGTCCCCAAGAGCGGACCCGTCCTCTCCGGACCCGCACGGCGCGCCGGACTCCGCCTGATCGCGCTCACCGACGACGCCGTCGAGGCCGCCCAGGAACCCGTCGAGGTCACCCGCGGCGGCGTACTGGCCCGCGTCACCTGGCACGTGGCCGACCGCGAAGGCCGCCGCCGCGGCTTCCCCGACCGCGCGCCCCTCGTCGACGCCAGCCTCGACGGGCCCTACGGCCCCGACCCCGAGGATCTGGCCGCCGAGGAGGCCGAGGCCGCCCGCCTCGAGGAGACCAAGGCGGCAGGCGGCAAACACACCCCCGCCGCGGGGCACGCGCTCGCCCGCGAACGCCACCTGCACATGCCCACCCTCGCGGGACTCGTCCCCGTCGCCGTGCGCTCCTTCCGGCGCGAACTCCACTGGCGCTCCGCGATCCTGCGCCACGCGATCCGCGTCAGCGTCGTCGCCTCCGTCGGCTACCTCCTGGGCAACGCGCTGCCGCCCGCCCACGGCTACTGGGTCCCCCTCACCGCCGCCATGGTGCTGCGGCCCGACTTCTCCCGCACCTACGAACGCGGCGTGGGCCGGTTCGTCGGCACCCTGCTCGGCGTCGCCGTCGCCGGCACCGTCATGGCACTGGCGAGCCCGGGCCCCTACCTGAGCGCGGCCCTCGCCGTCGTCAGCGTCGGCTTCATGTACCTGCTGATGCGCACCGGACAGGCCATCACCTCCATCTGCACCGGCGCCTACGTCGTCTTCCTCCTCGGCATCCTGGGCACCGACTGGTACCAGACCGCCTACGAACGCGCCGGACTCACCGCACTCGGCGGAGTACTGGCCATGCTCAGCTACGCGCTCTTCCCCGCCTGGGAAACCCCCCTGCTGCGCGACCGGCTCGCCGACTGGCTCGCCGCCACGGGCCGCTACGCCATCGCCGTCATGGACGCCTTCGCCCAACCCGCCGAACGCGCCCCCCGCCAGGTCCGCGAAGCCCTGCTCGACACCCGCGCGGCCCGTCAGACCTGGGAACAGACCGTCAACCGCGCCGAAGCCGAACCCGTACGCCACCGCGGCACGCACTCCCCGCTCTCCCGGCGCTCCGCCAGCGACGCCCAGTCCGCGCTCGTCACCCTCGGGCGCGCCACCATGCTGCTGGAGGCGCACCTTCCCGACAGGGAGGCCCCCTCCGACCCCGGTGCCGTCGACTTCTCCGCCGCCCTCGCGCCCGCGGTCGCCGCCGCCACCACCGCCATCCGATCGAGCGAACCGGTCGAGTGGGGCGACGTCCACGCCGCCCTCACCCGCTGGTGGGAACAGGCCGACCACCCGCCCCCGGTCGCCCTGCGCACCGCCGAACTCCTCACCGACGCGTTGGACGACCTCGCCCACGCGGTGGCTCCCCGCGACTCCTCGGGACGCGGACGGGAGCCCCACGCAACTGGTGCCCGTACCGATAAATCATGATCGGCGGCTCACCTTCGCCGGCTGCCGCCTCCACCATGACCCGGTAGATGAACGGCGCGGGCCCCGTCACCTGCACGACGGTCCCCGCCTTCCCCGTCTTCTCGTCGCGCACCCGCTCGCCCTCGCCCCACACGGTCACACACTCCGCAGCGGGCGGCGACGCGTGCCGTCACCGCGCTCGCCGTCACTGTGCTCGCCGTCACTGTGCTTGTGCCGCAGGTGTGCTCCGAACAGCGCCTCCAGATCAGCCCGCGGCTCCGGGTCCCCGGCCGCCCGGTTGATCTGCGTCCGGTACCACTCGCAGTCCAGACACTGCTCGCGGCTCGCTCGTTCCCGTTCCATGGCTGCCTCTATGCCTCTTGAATGCTGGAGATTTCCCTTCCGGACCTCAAGAGTGCGTCACCGGGCGTAATCTCAACAGCACCGACAGCATGAGTGGTGACGAAGTAATGAGCCGACGTAAGCCCATGGCCAACGGCCGTCCCGACCCGTCCACGAGCATGGCCGTCCTCTTCGGCACCCACCTCAAACGCCTGCGCGAGCTGCGCGGCTGGAGCCAACAGGAGCTCGCGGGCAAGGTGTTCGTCACCCAGTCCCGCATCGCCCAGATCGAACGCGCCTCCGGCGCGCGGCCGACGGCCGAACTGACCGCGGCGCTGGACCTGGCGGTCGGCGCGGGCGGATTGCTGAACGACCTGTGGCCGTACGTGTACCGGGAAAGCTTCCCGGATTGGGCGCAGAGGTTCATGGAGCTTGCTGCCCGCGCTGCTCACATTCGCGAGTACGCCTCACAGGCAGTGCCGGGGCTCCTTCAGACAGAGGCCTATGCCCGGGCGGTGCTGAGCGTGGGGCGCACCATGACGGGCGCCCAACTCCTGGAAGAGCGACTAGCGCTGCGTATGGAGCGGCAGAGCCGTTTGCGGCGAAGCGATGCTCCGACGCTGTGCGTCGTGCTCGACGAGGCGGTTCTCGCGCGTCGGGTAGGCGGCGACCGGACGATGTACGGGCAACTTGAGTTGATGCGCCAGGTGTGCGATCAGCACACGGTTCAGGTGCTCCCTTTCGCCTCTGGGGCGCACCCGATGCAGGGAGGGTCGCTCACCTTGCTGACCATGCCGGACGGCACCGAAGTGGCGTACGCCGAAGGCGCCGACCACGGACAACTGTTTGAAGAGCCGGACCAGGTTAAGCTCTACTCCCGGGCATACGATCAGGTGCGTGCGGAGTCGCTTCCCACGCCCATGTCCGCGCGGATGATCGCCGATGCAGCGGAGGGCTACAAGCATGGTGGATCTAGCCGGCGCGCGTTGGCGCGCAAGCAGCTACAGCAACCCGGACGGCGGCAACTGCGTCGAGGTGGCGGACGGATTCCCTGGCATCGTCCCGGTGCGTGACAGCAAGGCGCCCGCCCGCACGCCGCTCGTGTACTCGGCAGCGGCCTGGACGGTGTTCGTCAACGGGCTGAAGCGGCGCGTGCGCTGAACCGTCTGCTCAGACCCGGGGCCGGAGCCGACGTGATGATCTCTGCCAGTTGGGTGCCTGCGCGTAGAAGGGCGAGTGCGCGTTGGGAGATGGCCTCCAGGCGGGTGTCGAGTGCCGCGAGTGAGTGGCTCACGTCGTGGAGGTCGCGGATTGCCGTGACCGCTTTCTGTACGTCGGGAATGCGGTAGCCACTTGCTCGCAGCGCCGCGGTGATGCGAGCTTCCCGGATGGCGGTGAGGGGGTAGCGCCGGGCTGTTCCCGCTCGCGTGGTGACCCGGTCCGGTGCCACCAGGCCGCTCTTCTCCCAGAAGCGGAGGGTGGACGCCTTGACCCCGAGGGCCTGCGACAGCTCGGTGATGGTCATGGAGTCCGCTTCACCGGGTGCGGCGTCGGTTGCCGCCTCGGCTCGGATGGACTCCAGCGCGAGACGGGCCGCGAGCGCCTGCTCTCGTTCGTCGTTGAGCCTGGCATGGAACCCGCAGATCAGCGCCGTCCCCTGACGGGGTGGCCGGAGGCGGATCTCTCGCATGGCGTGCCGGGCGTCGACGGGGCCCACGGCGTGCGCGAGGTCGCGGTACGCGCGCAGGGCGCGCAGGTGGGCAGCGGAGAAACGCCGGTAGCCGTTGCGCGCTCTCTTTGCAGCGGGAAGAACGCCCAAGGCCTCCAAGTCGCGGACCTGCTGCGCGGAGTACCCCGACGCTGCCGCGACAGCGGCGGTGCTCATGGGCGCATCCTCTTCGCCGGTCGTGTCCACGCGAACCCTCCATTAGCACTTCAAGTACACGCTTGAACCATGAGTATGAACCAGCTCCTCGAGACGATCCGCTCATTCGATGGGGTGCTCGAGCTCGCGCCCGGCGAGGGCAGTGCGTTTCCCGAGATCGCCTGGGGCGACCACTTCTTCTACTACGCCCCCGACGGCCAGGTGCCGCAGCGTGAACAGCCCTACGCCACGCTCGTCACGAAGAACTATCCCGGCGATACCATGTGCGACCTCGACCGTCCTGACCGCCGGCGGCTGAACATCCGCGTCGGCAGGGAGGCGTTCGTCGAGCTGACGGGAGAGGATCCCCGAGCCGAGTTCTCGCCGAGGGACTACACCGCCACCGACGTCGTCCTCCCTCACCCGGTGTACCGCGCACAAGGGTGGGTCTCGATCACCAACCCGGACTCCGCCACCGGCCCGTTGGCAGCCCGGCTGCTTCGCGAGGCGCACGAGAACGCCAGGCGCCGGGCGGAACGCCGGAGAGGCGATACGGCAGCAGAGGGGGATGGCGGCGCCGGGCGGTGACCGGTGACGCAGCGCGCGGCGTCCCCGTCGCCGCCGTCGGTCCCCGCTGAACCAGGCGGCACCCTCGGACAGCGCCTTCTTGAACGGGACGTCGTCCCTGTTCCGCCCCGTCGAACCGGGGGCCCGCCCCAAAGTGCGCCCGAAGAACGACGCATGACTCCCGAAGACCGCCTGTGCAGCCGACCTGCATGGGAGCGTGCGCACTGGCCCGCAGGAGGCAAGAGCAGGGCACGCCGTCGCTGCGCACGGCTGCGACGGCGTCTCCGCATCACGGCTCCGCCCCCTGAAGAAAAACTGTGGCGGCGGGTGTAGACATCGTGAGGGGTGGGCGCTAGAGTTTTTCTTGTACTCACGAAGGGCAGATGGGTGCGGCAGGTGACGAACTGCCGCACGCGAAGTTCAAGGAAGGGAACGGCAGCCGAGCGGCGGGGCCGGATACGTGAGGGTTCCGCCGCTGGCTGCCGGGCCCGGCAGCCCCAGGGGCTGCGAGCAGTACCACCGTTGCAGTGCGAGTAAGTGATCAGAGAAGGAGGAGGTGCAGACGCCATCAGGATCGCCCGGGTGGGCAAGGTCCGCCCGGGTACCGCAGACCCCGGATTGGAAGGTGGTCCCCGGTCAAGCAGCCGCGATCCACGCACCCGTCCTTCTGGGCGGCGATGCGGAGAAAAGAAACCGGTGCAGTTATAGCCGGTAGATGGTGTTGATCCCCCTCGGGGCCTTGGTGCCGTGCGGCACCAAGGCCCCTCGACGCGTTTTCCGAGAGGTGCCAGTGGCCGCAGATGATCGCTCCACCCCGTCGAGCCGTCTCGACGATGACGACTACCCCGCCTACACCATGGGCCGGGCCGCCGAGATGATCGGCACCACGCCGGCCTTCCTGCGGGCCATCGGCGAGGCGAAACTGATCGTTCCGCTCCGCTCGGAGGGCGGGCACCGCCGCTACTCCCGCTACCAGCTGCGCATCGCGGCGCGCGCACGCGAACTGGTCGATCAGGGGACCCCGATCGATGCCGCCTGCCGCATCATCATCCTTGAAGACCAGCTTGAAGATGCCAAGCGCATCAATGAGCAACTGCGCCACAGCGGCGCATCGCCCCAGTCGTCGACCGATGGCTGACGCGTGCCGCCACCGGTCCCGCGCACCGTGAGAGCGCGGCGCGGCGCCCGGAAGTGCGCTGCACGCGTCCACTGTCCGCTCCGGTTTCCCCGCCGAGACACGACCTGCTGTTCGGGGCGGTCGGCTGCCGGCCTCGGATGACGGGTCCGCCGGCCGTAGGCGCATACCTCTTACCGCCGTTGCAGAAATACACGAAGTGGGCGACCATAAATTCCGCTCCGACACCTCTCGAATTGTCGGCCGCAGGTGGTCGCGGGCAGACCGTGTTACGGTGGATGCTAGTTGCAGTTGTGGTTCCCAAAGATTTCAGATGCTCTGACGACACGTGTCGACGAGTACGTTTTCATTTCCGGAGTTTCCGGAGGGGAAATCATCGCAGCGACTCCGAGTCCGCAAGGTGTGGGCTCCGGGCACTGCCCCCCAAGGAGATTCGTACATGGCATCTGGCACCGTTAAGTGGTTCAACTCGGAAAAGGGCTTCGGCTTCATCGAGCAGGAGGGTGGCGGCGCTGACGTCTTCGCCCACTACTCGAACATCGCCGCCACCGGCTTCCGTGAGCTTCTTGAAGGCCAGAAGGTGAACTTCGATGTCACGCAGGGCCAGAAGGGCCCGCAGGCGGAGAACATCGTCCCCGCCTGACGCGTACCACGCAGCTGGGGCCCGCACCATCGGTGCGAGCCCCAGCTCGCTGTATTCCGGGTGCCCGTGAATTTCTGACGGGTACGCTACGGACACGCTGCGGGAGCGAGCGGCACTCTCGTCCGACGAAGCTCCCGCCCCCGGGCTGGATGTTTTCCTGCCCAGTCCCTGCCGCCCGAGCCGCCCTCTCTGTTCTCTTCCCGGCCGGCTCCGGCACTTTTTCCAGGACGAACCGCCACCCCTCCCGGGGGCGGCGAGGAAGCGTCCGTCTTTTCAACGGCTCGATCTTGAGAATCCCCAGACGGCACGACACTGCTGGGACGCATTCCTCGATACGTGCCGCATCGAGGAAGGTTCTCCATGAACCGTACTGCTCGCACACATGACAACTCCTCCCGCTCGGGCACGGGCTCGGGCTCGGGCTCCGGCCGGGGCGGTCGCGGGCGCCCCGCTCCGACGAGCGGTCGCCGCAACGCTCCAGGCCGTTCGGCCAAGACCGGGCGCAAGGGCGGGCCAGGCCGGCGGCCCGCCACTCGTTCAGCGGAGTTCGCCCTGCCGGACAACACGACGCCGCCGCTGCCGGCCGTCGAGAGCTTCGCCGAACTCGCCCTGCCCGACCGCCTGCTTGCCGCGCTGCGTTCCGAAGGCATGGCCGTACCGTTCCCGATCCAGGCCGTGACCTTGCCGAACTCGCTGGCCGGGCGGGACGTGCTGGGCCGCGGGCGTACGGGCTCGGGCAAAACACTCGCCTTCGGCCTCGCCCTGCTCGCCCGAACGGCCGGCCGACGGGCCGAGCCCCGGCATCCGCTGGCCCTCGTCCTCGTCCCCACCCGGGAACTGGCCCAGCAGGTCACCGACGCGCTCACCCCCTACGCCCGGTCGCTGCGGCTGTGGCTCACCGCTGTGGTCGGCGGTATGTCGATCGGCCGCCAGGCGAACAGGTTGCGCGCTGGAACCGAGGTCGTTGTGGCGACCCCCGGCCGGCTCAAGGACCTCGTCGAACGGGGCGACTGCGCGCTCGACCACGTCGCTCTCACCGTCCTCGATGAGGCGGACCAGATGGCCGACATGGGCTTCATGCCCCAGGTGACCCACCTGCTCGACCAGGTACGGCCCGGCGGGCAGCGGCTGCTCTTCTCCGCCACCCTGGACCGGAACGTCGACCGCCTCGTCCGCCGCTACCTGACCGACCCGGTGGTCCACTCCGTGGACCCCTCCGCGGGTGCGGTCACCACCATGGAGCACCACGTGCTGCACGTGCACGGCAGCGACAAGCACGCCACCACCGCGGAGATCGCGGCACGCGACGGACGGGTGATCATGTTCCTTGACACCAAGCATGCGGTGGACCGGCTGACCAAGGACCTCCTGGCCGTCGGAGTGCGGGCATCGGCCCTGCACGGCGGCAAGTCGCAGTCTCAGCGCACCCGCATCCTCGCCCAGTTCAAGACCGGGCGCACGAACGTCCTGGTCGCCACCAACGTCGCCGCTCGCGGCATTCACGTCGACAACCTCGACCTCGTCGTCAACGTCGACCCTCCCAACGACCACAAGGACTACCTGCACCGTGGCGGCCGTACCGCCCGTGCGGGCGAGACCGGCACCGTCGTCACCCTCGTCCTGCCGACCCAACGTCGCGACATGGCCCGGCTGATGGCCGACGCGGGCATCGAGCCGCAGGTCACCACGGTCCGCTCGGGTGAGGCCGAACTGAGCCGCATCACCGGCGCCCAGGCGCCGTCCGGGCACTCCGTCACGGCCACCGCGCTGGCCGCCGAGCGCCCCGAGGCCACCAAGCGCACCGGCTCCTCCGGGCGCGCACGCCGGAACCGTCCGACTCAAGGACGCCGCCCGGCCCAAGGGCCTCACAGTTCTCAAAGGTCTCCCTCCGCTCAGGAGCCCCCCTCCGCTCAGGGGCAACGCCCGGGGAAGCGAACACGGGGCAGGACCGCCGCGACGTCGTCTCCGGTGAGATCAGCAGGGCGCTGACCCGGCGCCTCGCAGGCGGTGACGACAGCGGCGGGCGGCGAGAGCGCCGAGGCGGCGTTAGGTTCCCCGATGCTGTCCCGGTGCGTGACGGCGGGGCCCCGTCCGCGCACCCGCTCACGGCCTCAAGCACCGCCCGGTCAGAGTTCATCGACCAGACAAAGCCCTCCCCTGCGCTGGGGCGGGGGAGCGGCGGAGGGCATCCGGCTGGAGCGGGAGTTCACGGGTGCTCGTTCAGCCAGCTCCTGCCCGATTCCGTAATCGACAGCCAGTAGAGGGTGCCGCGTGGTTCCCAGTGGTAGGTGTCGAAGGCGGCGACACATGTCCTGACGGTGTCAGCCACTGGCATGCACCACGGACTGAACCCTGCTTCCTCGAGAGTGCCGATCTCCATCAGGTTCCCCTTGAGCAGCGCTGTCAGGAGCTCGACAGTCATTGCCTCCGGGTCGGTGCCGCTGCTCTCCGCATGGCGCCAGGCGTAGGCAATCACGTTGTCGATTGCCACCCAATCATCTTCGCCGTCCTGCAGGATCTCCCTGATGAGGGGTGACAGCGTCATCCGGATCCTGGAGTCGAGGTGGTGGCGGAGGGTGCGGCGACGGGCCGGATGCAGGCCGCGCGCGATGAACCGGTTTCCACCCTGGTCCCGTGGTGACGGTAGCGACCGCAGTGGCAGGGGGGTGCCTCTCTGCCCGACTCGTACGCGTACCAGACAGCGGCCGCGCTTCCCGACGCCCAGGCACGGGGAGTGAGCGCCAACGCCCCCTGGCTGCGTAACTCCCTCTACATGAGTGCGTCGGAAGCCGCACGCAGTGAAGACCTCTCCTCGGTACCTGGCAACCCCGTTCCCGGCGGCGCGGGCACGTACGCACCTCCCGGCGCACCGAGGAGCGGCGGCAGCAAGAACAACGAACAGTCGCAGGAGCCAGGTCGCCTCAAGCGGAGTAAAGCGGTACGCGAAAGCCCCCTGCCCGAACAGGGCGGGCAGAAGAGGAGAGGCCGACACTGACGGCGCGGCGCGGCGCGGGGAAGCGCGGCGAAGCGCGGCGAAGCGTCAGCGTTTCACGCGGCCCCGCACCGCGAGGACCGCCAGGCCCAGCAGGATCGGTTCGGACACGCGGGAGCCCATCTCCACGTAGGTGCCGGCCGTGGTCAGATCCTGGCCGGATGAGCGGAAGACGACGGAGTTCAGGACGACGCGCAACGACTGGTCGAACCGGTGCGCGGTGAACCGGGCGTGGAGCGGCGCAGGCGGTGGGCCCGCGTCGGGCGTGTGCCCGGGGACGCCCCAGGCCGCCATCACCAACACCGTCGCCCCCATCGCCAGGCCCAGCCAGGCGAGGGCGCGCGTCGCCCGCAGGCCGTAGCCGGAGAGCGCCCAGTAGAGGTGGAGGAGCGCGCGTTCTCCCCACGGACGGGTGCGATCCGCGCGCCGCATCTCCATTTCGCCGTAGTAGAAATCGGCTCCACCCGGCTCGTCTTTGGCGTCCTCGAACGACTTGCGCAACTGGCGGTAGAGAGAGGCCAACGCGGTGGGGGACAGCACCGGTACGCCGTCGGGCCCCGCGTCCCAGCCAGGGAGGTTCCGCGCCGCCCGCCAGCGCTGTTCCTCGGCAAGGGTGATCCGGGAAGTCCATCGGGTGGGGAAGCGGCCTCGGTGGTGCCAGCCGGTGGGTACGCGGCCGAAGTGGTACTCCCCTTCGAGCCTGATCTGGTCGAGGTGCACGGCACCGGCCATGCGGCAGGCACTCAGATCGACGCTGTCGAGCATGAGCTGCGCCGCGTCCACGCCCCGGAGGGAGAGCACCCGCACGGGAGACTCGGGAGGCTCGGGCCGCGCGCCCGACGTACGGGCGCCGTGGGTGGTCCCGCCCGCCGACCGTATGGGGAACGGCTCGGCGTGCGCCACCAGGCTCACGGGCTGCTCGAAGACCGCGTCCGACAGGTCGACGTCGGCGCGCCGTACGCGCAGCATGGCTGTCGCCGCCCACCGCGTCCGCCAGCAGGTGACACGATCCGCGTCCACTTCGAGGGTGACCGGGTCGGAGAACGTGACCTCGGACAGATCGAGGGTGCCACGGCATATCAGGGGGCCGAAGCGCGCCGTCTTGTCGAAGCTCACGCCCGTGAAATCCACGCCCGCCAGAAAGCGCACATCCGTCAGCTCCGGGGAGTCGGAGAACGTGGCCCTGCTGAAGAAGCACTGCCCCTCGAACACCGCGCCTCTGGTGGACACGTTGGCGGAGAAACGCGCACCGCCGAAATGGGCTTCCCTCGTGAACACCGCCTGCCGGAACGAGGCACGCTCGCCGAAGGCGGAGGCGCCGAACTGGCTGACGCCGCAAAACCGCGCGGCACGGAACGACGGCCGCGCGTCGAAGTGGACCTCGTGGAAGTTCACCGCACGGTGGAAGACGGTCTCGGCGAAGCTCGCCCTGTCACCGAACCGTGCCCTGTCGAACGTGGCGAGCCCCGCGAACGCAGCACGCTCCACGGTGGCCCTGTCGCCGAACTGTGCGTCCGCGAACGTGACCCTGCCGGTGAAGGTGGTTTTGTTGAAGCTCAGACGCGTCCCGAACCGCGCAGCCCCGAAAGAGACGCCCTCCCCGAACCGCGCCTCCTCGAAGTGGGCGCGCTCACCGAAGACAGCGGAGCGGAAGTCGGCGCTCTCCCCGAAGACGGCTCCCCGAAACCGCGCACGGTCGCCGAACCGGGTGCCGGGAAACAGCGTGCCGTCACCGAACTCAGCGAGAGTGAAACTGATGTTCTCCCCGAACGAGGCCCCGCTGAACCAGACGGCGCCTCCGAACACCGCCTTCTTGAACAAGACGTCGTCCCCGAACTGCGCCCGGTCGAACCGGGTGCCCGCGCCGAAGCGCACCCCGAAGAACGACGCGTGAGCGTCGAAGGCCGCCTGCTCGAAAGCAGCCCACCCGAACCGGGCGATGTCGTCCGGGCCCCGTAACGCGGACAGCAGCTCCTGAAGGAGAGCGGGCGTGAACCGCGTACCGGAGTAGTCGACGTTCGCCCCCGGCCGCAGCGCACGCAGGTGGCCGGCGCGCTCCTCCTCCGGGAGATGCGCCAGACACCGCGTGTACGGCGGCACCCGGCGACCCCGGCACCCCGTGCGGTTCTCCTCGTCGGCCCCCCACCCACAGGACGGCCAGTGCGGCGGCTCCATCGGCATACCACCATCCTCCACGACCCTTTCGGGTTGTGTGCCGGTGCGTGACGCCCACGCACCGCTCGAAGATCACCGCCGCACCACGAACCGGACCACGGGGCCGTCTTCTGTGTGCACAGATCCCCCGTCGAACTCCTGGCCTGGGAAGTCGGCTTCGAGGCACGCCCGCCACATGAAGGCGATGTCGGACGCGAGGTCGTTGATCCGGCTTTCGTCGTCCGGGGTGGCGGGAGTGACGACCTGCCACAGCATGAACTGATTGAGTACGGCCTCGATCGCCGTCAAGTCCCCATCAGTTGTGCGATACCACTCGGCGAAGTTGTCCGGCTCGTATGCGCGCTCCCAGATCACACACCCGGAGACCTCGACGAAGCGCGGCCGGAAGCACTTCGACAAAGCTATCCAGTCGGCGAGCCCGAGACGATGCCTCGCGAAGTCCACGTAGTCCAGACCGCCACCGAGGTCTTGCGACCATGCGTCGATGTCCGGATGCATCGAGCCACCCTTGCTGCTCACCGCCGATATCGCCCGCTGCCTTGCGGCGACTCATTCAGGCTCACGAATTCTCCAAGGGTTCGATCCGGGCTTCGAACGTGTCGTCCTCGACCTTTCGGGGGTATCGCGCAGTATAGACGCATGCGCTAGGAAATGAAAATTAGGGAACACTTCCCCGTTTCGGGCTGCCCCAGGACGCTGTGAATAGATAGATCCACCACAGCGGGTTGACGAAGTTGTACCAGCTCTTTCTGCGTTCGAGGTGATGCCTCCAGTAAGCGTCTTGCTGTTCCACTGATCCGATGCGCTCACAACAGTAGCCGAAGGTAGGGACAAGATCGCGAATCGTTGGAGGTCGCCACATCCGCAGGATGTACACCATCCACGCCCCGTGCGATGCGGCTTGCGGAGAAGGCCGGGTGTCGATTCTGGCCCCGTTACAGCAGAGGGTGATGCCTCGACCTGCGAGTTCCGTTCTCATGTCCTGCAAGGCGTGGAATACGTCTTCCCCTTGTGCCGATGCTTCCACGCCAATGGGGGACTCGAGCTGCAATACCCAAGGGCCGTCCCCTTCGACGATAATCTTCCACTCCTTCTCCTCGCCCTCTTGTCTTACATGAATCTGGCATGCGTTACCTGAGTGCGGCAATGCCATCTCGGGCGCTCCTCAAGACTTCCTCCATTTCGGGCACGTCGTAATATGGCGTTCCGCAGCCTGGTCGGAACAGCGTCAATGGTTCCGTCAATTCCTCAAACACATCGGAATCGGGAAAGTGGTCGATCAGGATCCTTTCGATTTTGTTGATCAGTTGCAGGGATTGATCGCGTCCGCCCAGGAAGGCGTCGACGAGGTGTAGTAGGTCGTCGGTGGGCGCCCAGCGCCCGTGCCCGCTACCCTTTCCGCTGCGTGCCATGAAAGCGTTCACCCCTTCGGGGTCGCCAACTCTGGCAGGTGTTTCCCATTTTTTGTCGATTTGCCAAAGCGGGGTTGTAGGGAACCACCTCATTGCCAGGTTTCCGGATTCTTGGTCCCGGGATGCAAGCTGGTGCCAGGCCGAGCGGGTCGATCAGGTAGAGGCTGTTGCTGACATACGTGTGGGGGTTCGGGCCGGGGCCCAAGCCAAGCGGATCCGGACTGAGGTAGCGGGCCGTCTCCGGATCGTAGAAGCGGAAGTAGTTGTAGTGGAGGTCTGTCTCGGGGTCTGCGTATTGGCCGGGGAAGCGGAGGGGGCAGGTGGTGGTGTCCGGCGG
>NZ_JASKYT010000100.1:0-20246 GCF_041028275.1 Streptomyces sp. PU-14G | reverse complement strand
CCCCCGCGCGGGCGGAGCGGCCCGCCCCCGCCGGAGGCCGTCGGAGGGGCCGGTACCGTGCTCCCCCACGGCACGGACGGTGACCTGGCCCTCGGAATCCCGCACGGACCCATCCGTACGGCGCCGGGCGACGAATGCGAGGTGGACAGTTCTTCCAGGAGGAGCGCATGACAGCAGCCGCCATTCCCCGCCCCTCGGTCGCGGCCGGGGGTGACATCCGGTGAAGGAGCCGGTCCGCATCTCCAGCCGCGCCGAGGCGCAGTCCGACCCCGACGCGCTCCTGACCCAGGCGGCCAAGGGCGACCAGGACGCCTTCGCGGAGCTCTACGACCGGGTCGCAGGCCCCGTCCTGGGCCTCGTGCGCTCGGTACTTCGCGACCCCTCCCAATCCGAGGAGGTCACCCAGGAGGTCCTGGTCGAGGTGTGGCGGCTGGCCACGCACTTCAACCCGGACAAGGGCAGCGCGATGACCTGGATCATGACTCTGGCCCACCGCCGTGCCGTGGACCGCGCCCGCTCGGCCCAGGCCGCCAGCGACCGCGAGGAGCGCGCCGCACGACTGGACCGCACGCCCGACTACGACCACGTCGTCGAGCAGGTCGAGGCCCGGCTGGAGCGCGAGCAGGTGCGCCGCTGCCTGCGCACGCTCACCGAGATCCAGCGCCAGTCCGTGACGCTCGCCTACTACAAGGGGCTGACCTACCGCGAGGTCGCCGAACTGCTCGCCCAACCGCTGGGCACGGTCAAGACACGGCTGCGGGACGGACTGATCCGCCTGCGGGACTGCCTGGGGGTGGGGGCATGACGATGACGCCGACGGAACTGCACACGCTGACCGGCGCCTACGCGGTGCACGCGCTCCAGCCGGACGAGGAGGCCGCCTTCGAGCGGCATCTGGGCGACTGCGCGGCCTGCAGCGTCGAGGTCGCCGAGCTGCGGGCCACCGCAGCCCGGGTGGGACTGGGCCTCGCCGAACAGCCCCCGCCCCGGATGCGGACCGAGGTGCTGCACCGGATCGGCGAGGTCCGCCAGGAGCCCCCGCCGCGGCAGCAGCCGCCGGGCGACACCCCCGGTACGGACGCCCCGCGCGGTGAGCGGCGACGCGCCGCACGCACCTGGCCCACCTACGCGCTGGCGGCCTGCCTCGCGGTCGCGGCCGGCTTCGGCGGCGTGGCCGTATGGCAGTACCAGCGGGCCGAGCAGGCGCAGGAGAGCGGCCAGAGCGCCGAGAACCGGGCCGCGCGGTTGGCCGAGGTGCTCTCGGCACCGGACGCGCGGACCGTTCCCGCCAAGGACATCCCCGGCGGGGGCAGCGGCACGGTCGTCGTCTCCCGCGACCAGGACCGTGCCGCGTTCGTCGCCTCGCGACTGCCGCAGGCTCCCGAGGGCAAGACCTACCAACTGTGGTACGCCGACCACGGCACGATGCGCTCGGCCGGTCTGATGGACGCCTCCTCCGAGGACGCCTGGCTGCTGGAGGGCCCACTGGGCGACGCTTCGGGCATGGGCATCACCGTGGAGCCCAGCGGCGGCTCGACGAAACCGACGTCCGAACCGGTGGTCCTGGTGAACTTCCCCGCCCAGCGGGCGTAGCGCGGGCAGGAACCAACGGGGTACGGAAAAAGGACGCCGGGCCCGGCGCCGCGACCTGCCGGGCCCGCCGAGTCGGCCGCCGGCCGAAGGAGTGGAGGACAAGGATGCGGGTCGGTCTGCTACGAGCCGTCGGAGTCGCCACGGCCGCCTACGGGATCGCCGTCACCGCCAGACCCCAACTGCTGGCCAAGCCGTCCGGGCTGGTGGACGAGGCGGGCCGCACCGCGCCCCACACCCGCACCTCGCTGCGCCCGCTGGCCTGGCGGGACGCGGCCAGTGGCATCGCGCTGGCGCTCGCCCCCGAAGGGGCGGCGCTGCGGACGGCCGCCTGGGTGCGCATCGCCGCCGACCTCGGCGACGCGGCGCTGCTGGGCACCACCCTGCCCGCGAGGACCCGCGGCAAAGCGGTGGCCGTGTCGGTGGGCTGGGGCGCGCTGTCGCTGGCCGCGCTGTGCGGGCGGCGCTCCGGCTGAACGGAGCGCGCGACGGGGCGCGACGGGGCGGGCTGCCGTTGGCAGTCCGCCCCGGCACCACGTGATCACGCCACCGGTGTGACAGCCGCACGTCACGGCCGTTCGCCGACGTGCCCCGTGCGGTACGGGGCCGTTCGCCGTCCTGCCTCCGTGCGGTACGGGGGCGTCCGCGGCCTGTCCGTCGTCGGTGCCGCCGTCACCGTGCCTCTCCTCCGGGGTTGGGGATGCGGGTCGTCGGCTTCTCGTTCCGCACCGGTTCCTTGAGGAACAGCAGCTGCTCCACGTCCAGGTAGCCGGTGCGGAAGCCGGCCTCGGAGTAGGCGAGATACAGGGCCCACATCCGCTGGAACGTGGCGTCGAACCCGAGGTCCTGCACGTCCTCGGCCCGCTCTTCGAACCGCTCGCGCCACAGCCGCAGCGTCTCGGCGTAGTGCGCTCCGAAGCCCTCGTGGCGGCAGAGGCGCAGAGCCGTCTCCTCTTCGGCCAGGCGCCGCAGCGCCTCCCGGGAGGGCACCAGGCCGCCGGGGAAGATGTACTTCTGGATCCACGTGTAGGTGTGCCGGGTGGCCAGCATCCGGTGGTGGGACATGGTGATGGCCTGGAGTGCGGCCTTTCCGCCGGGCGCCAGCAACCGGTCGAGTGCCGCGAGGTAGACGGGCCAGTACTCGTGACCGACCGCCTCGATCATCTCGACACTGACGATCGCGTCGTACTCCCCCCGCACCTGCCGGTAGTCCCGCAGCAGCAGCGTCACCCGGTCGGAGCAGCCCGCCTCGCGCACCCGCGCCGTGGCCAGCTCCAGCTGCTGCGAAGAGAGCGTGACCGTGACGACCTCGGCCCCCCGCCGGGCGGCCCGTATCGCCAGATCGCCCCAGCCGGTGCCGATCTCCAGCATCCGGGTCCCCGGGCCGACGCCGGCCAGGTCGAGCAGCAGGTCGGTCTTGCGCCGCTGGGCGTCGGGCAGCGCCTCCCAGGTGGCGGGGAAACCGCGGAAGACGGCGGAGGAATAGGTCAGCGTCTCGTCGAGGAAGAGCGCGAACAACTCGTTGGACAGGTCGTAGTGGCGGTGGATGTTCTCGCGGGCGCCCCTGGTGGTGTTGCGCTGCTCGGCCGGATGCCGTGGCGCCCACAGGTGGCGCAGCTTCTGCATCCAGGCGGGGAAGAGGGAGTCGGCGTGCTCGGCGAAGACCGCCAGCACGCCCACCAGGTCGGGCGCCTCCCACTCGCCGGCCATATAGGACTCGCCGAACCCGATGAGTCCGCTACGGCCGAGGCGGTGGTGAAAGGCGTCCGGGTCACGCAGTTCGAGCAGCGGGCCGCCCTGCCCCAGGCTGGACCCGTCGGGGAGTCGCACCCGCAGGGGCAGAGCGTCGAGGGCCCGGCCGACGAGGCGGGCGGTCACGGCGGTACGCAGCCGGGAGGAGCGTGGCAGAACGGCCACGTCGGGCCAGCGGGAACGGTCGGTGGCGGCCGTCCGTGAGGACGCCGACAGCGGTGCGGGCACGGTCAGTGCAGACCTTTCTGTCGAGGGTGGTGCGGTCGTGGGCGCACGGGCAGCCCGCGCAGCCACAAGCGGATGCCGTGGGCACGGATGCCCGCGGTGACGGCGAGCGTGGGCCAGGGGTGGCGTGCGGTCGCACGCAGCAGCTCCCGCACGGTCGCCGGGCGGCGCTCGCCGTGCACGGAGGCGGTGAACGGGACGTGCGCCCGGTGGCCCCCGCGTTCGAGCTGGACGGTCAGCCGCAGCCGGGTGTCGGGCCGGGGAAGCCGCATGCGGTATCCGCCGTCGACGGGGAAGAACGGTGAGACGTAGAACTCCTTGTCCGTGCGCGCGACCCCGTCCGCGTCGGTGCGCAGCAGGTAGCAGTGGCGCTCCCCATAGGTGTTGTGCACCTCGGCGACGACGCACACCAACTGCCCGGCCGCACCATGGCACCAGTAGAGGGTCAGCGGATTGAAGACGTGTCCGAACACCCGGGCGTGCGCCAGCATCAGCACCCGGCCGCCCTCCAGATCCACACCCTGTGCGGCCAGGTAGCGCTCCAGCCCCGCGCGGACGGTCGGTGCGGTGCCGCCGAAGTGGTCGCGGGGCTCGAACCGGGCCAGCGGCCGCAACAGGCGCGGCAGCCGCGGCGGCTCGTCCGCGTCGACCAGCCACATGTAGGTACGGAAGCGGAAGGTGTGCCGCACCGGACGGGTGCGGGCGTGCGCGATGACGCAGCGGTAGAGGGCGGGTGTGCGCCGGCCCGAAGCCGGGTGAGCGTCTCCGTCCCGCCGTGCCGTTCCCCCCGAGGGGGAGGCAGGGCCCGCGTCAAAGGCTCGCCGGAAGGACCACTGCCAGTCCGAGGACGCGCGCCGGCTCACCAGCGCACCCCCAGCGTCCGGGCAGCCGCCACTCCTGAGCGGCAGCCGTCCTCGTGGAAGCCCCAGCCGTGGTAGGCACCGGCGAACGCCACGCTGCCGCGGTTCAGTTCGGGCAGCCTGCGCTGTGCCGCCACCGACTCGGGCGTGTAGACGGGGTGCGCGTAGACCATGCGCGCGAGCACCCGCTCCGGGTCCACCCGGTCGTGGGCGCCCAGGGTGACGACGTGTTCCTCGGGGGCGTCCAGCCGCTGGAGCCGGTTCATGTCGTAGCTGACCCGCACCCGCCCGGCCGGGGTACGGCAGTCGGGCATCAGATAGTTCCACGACGCCCGGGCTCCGCGTGTGCGGGGCAGCGGGGCGGGATCGGTGTGCAGCAGCGCCGGGTTGCGCGAGTAGCGGAAGGCGCCCAGCACCTCGCGCTCGGCCTCGGTCGGTTCCGCCAGCAGCCGTAGCGCCTGGTCGGGATGGGTGGCCAGCACGACGGCGTCGTAGGCGTGCGCCGTGCCGTCCTCGGTGACGAGCGTGACCCCTTCCGCGTGTCTGCGCACCGTGCGCACGGGCGTGGCGGTGTGGACGGCACCGAGTTGCTTGCCGATGCGTGCCACGTACGTGCGCGAGCCGCCGGTCACCGTGCGCCACGGCGGGGAGCCCGAGACGCCGAGCATCCCGTGGTTGTCGAGGAAGTGGAACAGGTAGCGGGCCGGATAGCGCAGCGCGGTGTCGGGTGCGCACGACCAGACGGCCGAGATCACCGGCGTCACGAAGTGGCTCACGAAATACGGCGAGAACCCGCCCCGGCGCAGGAACGCTCCGAGCGTCACCGCGTGCCGGTCGTCCCACTGCCGGTCGTCGCGCTGCCGGTCGTCCGCCGTTCCGCCGGTCTCCCCAGCCAGCAGACGCAGCGCACGCCGGTGGAAGACGGGCACCTGGGCGAGCATCCGCAGGTACCTGCCGCGCAGCAGGTGTCCGGCCCGCGGCACCAGCCCGCGCGGCCCCTTGGCGCCCGCGTATTCCAGGCCGCAGCCCTCGCACCGCACCGACATGCTCATCTCGGACTCCTGGGTCGTCACACCCAGCTCACCGAAGAGCCGTGTCAACAGCGGGTACGTCCGGCGGTTGTGCACGATGAAACCCGAGTCGACCTGGAGTACGCGGCCGTCGGCGGAGACGACGTCATGGGTGTGCGCGTGACCGCCGAGACGGTCGTCGGCCTCGTAGAGCGACACCGCGTCCGTGTGCCGCAGGACGTGTGCCGCCGTCAGCCCGGCGACTCCACTGCCCACCACGGCCGTACTGCGCCGCTGTTGCGTCATGCTGCTCCTCCCGCTGCGGAGCACGCCCCTCATGGCCCGCCGCGACGTCGGCTTCTGCGTTCGCGGCCGTTCGCGGCCGTGCGCCGCTGACCGGGGTGCGTGCCTTTTCGCTCTGCATTCGGAGCCGCAGGCCTCGCGGCTTGGCCGGGACGCACAGAGGCCCCCCGCGTGACGCCACCTCCAGGGCGCGTGTCCCGCCGAATGTCATCCGATCGAGGGATCGACCAATCCGCCGGGCGGGCTGAGCCGAATGCGGGATGTGAGCAACGAGAGGAAGTCCCGCCGCGGCGCCGCGACCGGCGCGCTGGGAGCGCTGAGCGGCGTGATCGCCGGGTTCGGCGCCCTGGCCGTCGCGGAGTTGGCGTCCGTGCCCGTGCGCCCGGAGGCCGGTCCCGTCACCGCTGTGGGCGGCGCCGTGATCGACCGGGTGCCCGCGCCGGTCAAGGACTTCGCGATCCGCACCTTCGGCACCAACGACAAGCTGGTCCTCCAACTGGGCATCGTCGTCCTCCTCGCCCTCTTCGCCGTCGTCCTCGGCGTCCTCGCCGTCCGCCACCGGCCGACCGGCTCGGCCGGCGTCCTGCTCTTCGGCGCGGTGGGCGGCTGGGCCGCCGCGGGCCGCCCCGACGGCTCGCTCGTGGACGCGCTGCCCTCCGTGGTGGGAGCCGTCGCGGGCAGCGCCGTCCTCTACGCGCTGACGGGCCTGCTGAGGCCGGTCGCCGCGCGGGACGAGGGGGACGCGCGGGACGACGCGGACGCGCGGGACGAGGCGGACGCGGAGGACGAGGCCGGCATGGGGTACGAGGCCGAGGCGGGGTACGCGTCCGGCGCGGTCGCTGAGCCCGTAGCGGCCGGCACGTCGCGCTCCGCCGACGCCGCCGTCACCACGGCCCGGCCGGCCGGACGTTCCGCCTCGGCCGGTGACACCTCCTCCGCGAGCGTCACCCCCTCAGCCGGTGACGCGTCGACAGACAGCGCCGAGCCGGGAGACGGTACGGGTTCGCGAGACGGTGCCGGGCCGGAAGACGACGCCGGGCCGGTAGCCGAGGACTCGTCGGCAGCCGGCGGCTCGCCGACGGACGACGACCCGGTGACGAGCGACGGCCCGCTAACGAGCGGGGGCCCGGCAACGAGTGGAAGCCCGGCCTCCTCCACCCGCCCCGGCAAGCCGCGGCTGCTGCCGGGCAGGGGGCCGGACGGGTCGGGATGCGGCCGGCGCCGGTTCGTGCTGGGCGCGGGCGCCGCCACCGTGGGAGCCGCCGGAGCGGGGCTGCTCGGGCGAAGCCTCAACTCCCGCAGCGGCGCCGAGGCGGTCGCGTCCCGTGCCGACCTCACCCTGCCCGACCCCGTCTCCCGGGCCGCGCCCGTGCCGCGCGGGGCGGAGCTGGACATCGACGGGTTGAGCCGGTTCGTGACGTCGAACAACCGGTTCTACCGCGTGGACACGCTGTTGCGCGTGCCGAAGCTGTCAGCGGCCGACTGGTCGCTGCGCATCCACGGCAAGGGCGTGCGCAACGCCCTGACCCTGGACTACGACCAGCTGCTCGACCGGGGTCTGGTCGAGCGCGACATCACCCTCACCTGCGTCTCCAACCAGGTGGGCGGCGAGTACGTCGGCAACGCCCGCTGGTTGGGGGTCCCCCTGGCACCGCTGCTGCGCGAAGCCGGCGTGCGGCCACCGTCCAAGGGCGGACCGGCCGACCAGCTCGTGGCCCGCTCACAGGACGGCATGACGCTCGGCAGCCCGGTGGACACCGTCATGGACGGCCGTGACGCGATGCTGGCCGTGGGCATGAACGGCGAGCCGCTCCCCTTCGAGCACGGCTTCCCGGTGCGCATGGTGGTCCCGGGGCTGTACGGCTACGTCTCGGCGTGCAAGTGGCTCCGCGAACTGGAGCTGACCTCGTTCGACGACTTCGACGTGTACTGGGTCAAGCGCGACTGGGGACGCCGGGCCCCGGTCAAGACCCAGTCACGCATCGACACACCCGGGCCGCTCGCCGACCTGAAGGCGGGCAAGGTCGCGGTCGCGGGGGTCGCCTGGGCGCAGCACCGCGGCATCGACCGGGTCGAGGTCCGCGTCGACAACGGTCCCTGGCACACCGCGCGGCTCGCCGAGGAGGACTCCCGCGACACCTGGCGCCAGTGGGTGTGGGAGTGGGACGCGACGCCGGGATCCCACGAACTCCAGGTGCGCGCGACCGACAGGACGGGACGCACCCAGACCGCCGCCCGCGTCGGCACGGTGCCCGACGGCGCCACCGGGCGGCACTCGGTGGTGGTCGACGTGACCTGACCACCGGCCCACCGAACCGCCTCCCCACCACCGATCACCGATCACCGATCACCGATCACCGATCACCGATCACCGATCACCGAACTATCCGTAGCCCCCATGGCTCAGCTCGTGCCCGACATAAGCGGCATGACCGTCAGAACCGTCACGTCTAGGAGACATCGCAATGACCAGCTCCACCACCCGTGCCCGTCGCGTCCTGCTGGCCGCCACCGCGGCCGTCGTCCTCCCGCTGGGTCTGACCGCGTGCGGCGGTGACGACGGCGGTTCCGACAAGAAGTCCGACAAGAAGAGCGAGCAGAGCGAGAGCTCGCCGAAGGAGACGGACAACAAGCAGGACATGGCCATGGACACCTTCGGCGACGCCTGCAAGACCGTGCCGAAGTCGGGCAAGGGCAGCTTCAAGGGCATGGCCCAGGACCCGGTCGCCACCGCCGCCTCCAACAACCCGCAGCTGTCGACGCTCGTCGACGCGGTGAAGAAGGCCGGACTGGTCGACACCCTCAACAGCGCGAAGGACATCACCGTGTTCGCGCCGACCAACGACGCCTTCAAGAAGATCCCGAAGGCCGACCTGGACAAGGTCATGAGCGACAAGGAGATGCTGAAGAAGGTCCTGACCTACCACGTGGTGGGCGAGCCGCTGGACAAGGCGAAGCTGGCGGACGGCACCTACCCGACGCTGGAGAAGCAGGAGCTCACCACGAAGGGCTCCGGTGACGCCTACAAGGTCAACGACTCGGCGAACGTCGCCTGCGGCAACGTGAAGACCGCGAACGCCACCGTGCACATCATCGACACGGTGCTGATGCCCCCGAAGAAGTGACCCACCGCCGTGCCCGGGCAGTCCGACCCCCCATCCGGGCACGGCGCCCCTCCCCGTCGGGCGACCGGCCCGACGGGGAGTTCGCACGGCCGCATCCGGCCGACCGCACGCGCTCGCCGGGCGGCGGAAGCGGCCCGCGTCTACGCTCGTGCCATGGGTGGCCGCCGTCATGCCCGTCCGGCGAGCGCCGATGATCTGCTCTCGCAGCTCGGACGGCTCACCGCGAGGGTGCGGGAGGAGATCGAGGTACAGCGGGCCCGGGTCGAGCTGGCCGAGGCCCTGCAGCGGGGCATGCTGCCCGCCACCCTGCCGACCGCACCCGGGCTGCGCGTCGCCGCCCGCTACGCACCGGCGGGCACCGGGCTCGACATCGGCGGCGACTGGTACGACGGCTGCCGGCTGTCCGACGGCACCCTCGCCTTCTCCGTCGGCGACGTGCAGGGCCACGATGTCGAGGCCGCCGCCTACATGGGCCAGGTCCGCATCGTCCTGCGCGCGGTGGCCGCCATGGGCGCGACCGATCCGGGCGACATCCTGGCCACGGCCAACGAACTGCTGGCCGCCACGGACAACCCGCTCTTCGCCACCTGCCTCTTCCTCTGTTTCGACACGCGGACCTGGAGCGTCCGCACCGCACGCGCCGGGCACACCGGAGCGGTATGGGCGCGGGCCGACGGGGTGTGCGGCATCGTGGAACACTCCCAGGACGAGATCGGGCTGCCGCTGGCCGTCATGGAGGGTGAGACCTACGCGGTCACCGAGTACCGCTTCACCCAGCCGGGAGCGCTCGCTCTCCTGACCGACGGAGTGGTCGAGGGCCCCCGCTTCCCCCTGGAGGAGGGCCTGGCGGCGGTCGCCCAGGTGCTGCGCGACGGCGTCTTCGAGGACCCGGATACGCTCGCCGACCGGGTCATGGAGGTCACCGGGCGGACCGGACACACCGACGACGCCGCCGTCCTCGTCCTCAGCCATGACGGCCCTGAGGCGTGTCAGACGGACGACGCGGTGCCCGAGAGGGTGAGATGAATGGCGTGGCACCCACGCACTCGACGGCGGACCGCGCGCCGGACCCCTCCCCCGCTCCGGGCGGACGAGCCCGCCCGGAGCGCGGCACGGGCAGGATCCGTGTCCGGCTGCTCGCCGGTTACGTGCTGCGCGTCGTCCTGATCGCCCTCGGCTACTACCTCGGCGGGCTCGTCGGCCTGCTGCGGCACGTGGCGGTCGAGGGAGCCACCGTCACCCCTTTCTGGCCGCCGACCGGCATCGCCGTTGCCTGCCTGCTCGTCTTCGGCGCGGGCGTGTGGCCCGGCGTGACGCTCGGCGCCCTGCTCGTGGTCACCGGCATGGGCCCGCTCAGTCTGACCTCGGTGGGCTTCATCGCCGGCAACACACTCGCCCCGCTCCTGTCCTGCCTCCTGCTGCGCCGCACGGGGTTCCGCACCGAGCTGGACCGGTTCCGCGACGCGGTGTGCCTGGTCTTCCTGGGCGCCTTCCTCGGCATGCTGGTGAGCGCCACCGTGGGCACGCTGATGACGGTCGCCGGCGACGGCCTGACGCTGTCGCGCTTCTGGCCCGTCTGGTCGGCCTGGTGGGCCGGCGACGCCGTCGGTGTCCTCGTCGTCACCCCGCTCCTGCTGGCACTCCGCAAGCTGGACGGCCCCCGCGACGGTGCGCAGGTGGCCGAGGCGGTGGCCCTGGCGGTGGCGACTGCGGGTTTGGCCCTCCTGGTGACCCGCAGCACCATCAGCCTCCTCTTTCTCTGCTACCCGCTGCTCGTGTGGGCGGCGCTGCGGTTCCAGCTGGCGGGCGCCGCGGTGTGTACGGCGCTCCTGTCGGTCTCCGCGACGTGGGCGGCCACCGACCGCGCCGGGATCTTCGCGCGCCAGGACCTGATCGAAGGCATGATCAGCCTCCAGGCCCTCAACGGTTCCGCCGCGCTGACGGCCCTGCTGCTGGCCGCGGTCACCGCGGAGAGGCGCAACACCCAGCGGCGGATCGCCGCGGCCTGCGACGACCTGGCAGAGATGGTCGACGTGCTCGCCCCCAAGGGCCGCGGCCCCCGCAGCTTCCCCGCCGGCGGTCGCACGGGACAGCGCCACGGATAGCAGCCGGGTGGAGCGAGGAGGCGACGGGCGTCAGGGGGCCAGGTGGGCGAGGAGCTTCGCACCCGCGGGATACGGACGCTCGGCCGGCAGGAGACCGCGGGCGGCGGCCAGGTCACCGTCGCGGACGGCGGCGTGGACGCGGTGGGCGAGCGGGGTGACGTCCGTGAGGGAGACGATCCACTCGTCGGCGTACCGCCGCGCCGCCTCACCGGCCAGCCCGAGCTGGAGGGAGCGGTGCGGCAGCGGGCGCAGGTGCAGATCCCGTTCGGGGTCCCACTGGACACGGGCCGGGGACCGCCGCAGTTGCCGCTTCCACTCCGCACGGTCGGCGTGGCGCTGGGCGTCGTAGTGCGAGAGGCAGGCGTTGCGCAGCGCCCACTCGAAACCCTCGCGGGTGATCTCGAGCGCGAGCACCGTCTCCTGTTCCTTCTTCGCCGCCCAGCCGCAGCGGTACATCATCCAGAGAAAGGACGGCTTGATCCACGTCATCCGGTCGCGCTTCCAGGAGGCCGGGAAGCGCCCGTCGCGGGCCGCAGGCAGGCCCAGTCGCGGCGCGTACGCCTGGTAGACGGTGACGGTGGACGCCGTGTAAGCGGCCCGTATCTGGTGGGTCGGTTGCTCTGACACGGCGTCCACGATCTCCGGTCACGGCGCGGAGTGCCAGCGAATTAGCCCCTGGGAGCCGGGGCCTCCCGCGGCCTTCCGCGGCCTTCGGCCGTCCTCCCGCCGCCTTCCGGCGGACCGCCCGTCACAGGATCTCCAGCGGACGCTTCCGGGACGGCGGGGGGAACGCCTCGTCCAGCGCGGCGAAGTCCTCCTCGCCCAAGACCAGGTCGGCCGCCGCCCGGTTCTCCTCGACGTGGCGGCGCGAGGACGCCTTGGGAATCGCGATGACCTCCTCATGGCGCAGCACCCAGGCCAGCGCCACCTGCGCGGGTGTCGCCCCGTGCGCGTCGGCGACCGCGCGCAACGCCTCGTGCCCCAGCAGCCGCCCCTGCTCGACCGGCGAGTAGGCCATGACGGGCACGGACAGCTCGCGGCAGCGGGGCAGCAGAGCGTACTCGGGGCCGCGCCGGGTGAGGTTGTAGAGGATCTGGTCGGTGTCGGGCACCGCGCCCCGTGGGAGGTCGGCGAGGTCGTCGGTGTCCAGATTGCTCACGCCCCAGGAGCCGATGCTGCCCTGGCGCACCAGTTCTTCCAACGCCTCGACCGTCTCCGCCAGCGGGACGCCACCGCGCCAGTGCAGCAGGTAGAGGTCGATGCGGTCCGTTCCCAGGCGGCGCAGACTCGCCCGGCAGGCCTCGGCCGTGCCGCGCCGGTCGGCGTTCGACGGCAGCACCTTGCTGACGAGGAACACCTCGTCCCTGCGCCCCTTGATCGCCTCGCCCACCAACTCCTCGCTGGCCCCGCTGCCGTACATCTCGGCCGTGTCGATGAGCGTCATCCCCAGGTCGAGACCGGTACGCAGCGCGTCCAGCTCCTCGGCGCGCCGGGAGGGGTCGTCCCCCATGTGCCAGGTGCCCTGCCCGAGGGCCGGGACCCGCGCACCGGAGGGAAGGGTCACTGTACGTATCACGTGGATCGTGGTCCTTTCCGTGCGACGGTGCTGAGGGGTACCCCCATGATCGCCGCTTCCCTCCACGGCTGCCCGCCGGGGGTGCCCCGTCAGCCGGCCGGCCGGGCCGGACGCCGTCAGCCTGGCTGGCTGCTGTCCTTCATCGAGCCCCAGCCGTGCCAGCGCTCCACCGCGATCCAGGCGCTGACCCGGGGGCGTTCGCGGTCCGGGTACTGCTGGCCGAGGTAGTGCCGGGCGAGGCGGTCGATGTCGGTGAGGCCCTCGTCCGGCCGGAACTCCTCGACGTGACCGATGAGGCTGATGTGGGTGTACCAGTCGTCCTTGCCGAGGACGGTGAGCGTCACGCGCGGGTCGTTGCGCATGTGGGACAGCCGTTTACGCCCCTCGTCCATGTTGACCAGCACCCGGCCGTCGTCCCACAGGTACCAGGTCGCCGTGGACACCGGCTGCCCGTCGGAACGCAGCGTGGTGATGACGCAGGGGTTGGGCTCGGACAGCATGGCGACTGCCGCGTCGGTCAGTGGTGGCTTCGACACGTGGTCCTCCTCGATGCGTGTACGGTTCTCGTTCCGCGCCCCGGGGTGCCCACTTCGCCCGCGCCGCACAGGACGCGTGCTCAGCCTGGCACACACTCCCGCCCTCCGGCGCGCAGCGGGGACGGGCGCGGCACCGCCACGCCGCGCTGGCCGCGGCGTGCACCACGACACGGATGCGCGAGGTAGCGGCCTGGTCCCGGCCCCGGCCGCGTCCTTGGCCCCGGCCTTGGCCTTGGCCCCGGCTTGGCCCCGGCCTTGGCCTTGGTCCCGGCGTGGCCCCAGTCCCGGGCTGCAATCTCAGGACTCCGGGCTTCGGGCCCATGGCTCAGGGCTCAGGGCTCAGGGCTCGGACTCAGGGCTCAGGCCCCATGGCTCCGGGCGCCGGGCCCACGGACCAAGGCGCCGGGCTCAGGGCTCCGGGCGCCGGGCCCATGGCTCAGGGCGCCGGGCCCATGGCTCAGGCCATGCCACGTTCCGGTATGCGGGTGCCGTTGGCCAGGGCTGCGGGGTCGAGACCGAGGGCGGCGGCGGCCGTGGCGCCCACGTCGGCCAGACTGCCGGCGTCCGGGAGCAGCTCCACGCCCGGGGCGCCGGGGCGGTGGATGAGCACCGGTACGTACTCACGGGTGTGGTACGCGTGGCCGATCGTCGGGTCGTTGCCGTGGTCACCGGTGACGACGAGCCGGTCCCCGGGCTCGTCCAGCAGCGCCACCAGCGCGGCAAGACCCGCGTCGACCTGTTCGAGTATCCGTGCGTACCGCTCAGGATCGCGCTGGTGTCCCGCCAGGTCGCTCTCCTGCACGTTGGCGACGATCAGCGCCTCCCCTGGCGCACGGACCGCATCCAGGGTGTGGGCGAGAACGTCGGCGGTGGGCACCGCCGGCCGCCGTACGGCGGCCTCGCACGCCAGGATGTCCGCGGCCTTGCCGACCAGCGTGACCGGAATCCCGGCACGGGCCGCCAGCTCGGGAAGCTGCCGGGTGTGGTCGAGCTCCGCTCCCAGGTGCCGCACCTGGAGACCGCCGTTGCGGTAGAAGCCGCTCGCCGGCGTGTCCAGGCCGACGGTTCCGCCGTCGCCGACGCGGACGAAGTCGGGGAGCGGGCCGTCCGCGTGGCCGCCCACGGCGATGACCCGGGCGACGGGCGCGACGGCACGCACGGTGCGGGCGACCGCGAGGATGCCGTCGAAATCCAGGTCGTCCAGCCGCGCCGAGGCGTTCCAGTTGATGCCGGGGTCCGCTTCGAGGTTGTCGTGCACGAGCACGCCGCCGTCGACGACCAGCACCGGCCCGCCGTCCAGCGGCTCGACCCGGTGGCCTGCCGCACGCAGCGCCGCGGTGACCTCCTCCAGGTGCTCGCCGAGCCGGGCGACCGTCACCCGGCTGAAGTCCGCGCCCATCATCGTCTGGTGTCCGGCGAACGTGTCGGCCCCCGGATAGCCGAGCGCTGCCCTGCCCGCCGCGACGGGCAGGTGGGTGCGGCGGGCGAGGTCCTGGTGCGGGTGGACCAGGCCGAGTCCGAGCGCGCCGAGCACGGGCAACCGCAGAGGCCGCCCGAACGCCTCACGCGCGTGGTCGAGTACGTGCCCGCAGGTGTCGGCCGCTGCGTCACCCGGGCGCAGCACGCCCGCGTCCGGCATGGCACCGACTCCGAAGCCGTCGATGACGACGATGACGGTGCGGCCGGGCCTGCCGGTACTGCTGGTGCTGCTGACGCCGGTGCTGTGCATGCCGGCAGTGCCGGCAGTGCCGGCAGTGCCGGCGGTGCCGGCAGTGCGGCGGGCGCGGCCGGCCGAGCCGGTCGAGTCCGTCGAGTCCGTCGAGTCCGTACGGGTCACAGTGCCTTCCCTCGTGCGTCGTAGAGACCGGTCAGCCTCGGCTTTCCGGACGAGAGCCCGGCGACGACCGCGACCGTGGAGCGGGTGACGAAGATCTGCGTGCGGAACGCCAGCAGCGCCGTGTCGCCCGCACGCACGTCCGCTCCGGCCTCGGGGGCCGCCAGGAGGCGGTAGTAGTCGATGTTCTCGGCGGGCGCGTCCTGGACGGCCAGCCGCAGTCCGGCGCGGGGCAGGAGGGCGGAGCTGATGTGCGAGCGTGCGTAGAAGCCGCCGCCGAACACCGCCGGACGGCCGTCGGCCAGGGTGTGGGCGACCTCGGTGACGTACACGTAGGCGGGCCGCTCCGGTTGCGTGGCGTCGCGGGCGTGCAGCGGGGTGGTGCCGGTCAGTGCGTGCCCCGGCTCGCCGTGGGTGGCGCCCAGGCGCGCGAGCAGCGGCAGGCTGGCGGCACACGTGGCGCTGGGGGCGCTCAGCTTGAGATCCTGGTGTCCGCGAGCTTCCAGCAGGTCGCGCGCTCTGAGGGCGAGGTCGAAGTTGGGCGTGGGCGTCGGTGCTCCGGTTTCCGGATCGCACAGGACGCAGGGGAACGCGGTGACCCCGGCAAGCCGGATGCCCGGCAGCCGCTCCGCGTCCTCCGCGAACTTGTCGAGCGCCGCCAGCGGTACCCCGCCCTCCTGCCCCGGGTAGACGGATCCGGCCGCGCCTTCCAACCGCACGAGGACGTCTTGGACCATGCCGAGGCGCTGGGCCTGCTCGGAGACGGCGCGCGCGTTGGCCAGGTCGTAGACGGTGACGGCCTCGGGTCGCCAGGCCAGCATCTCGGGCAGTGCCCGCCGGGGGATCTGCACGAGGTGCCCCAGGTTGCCGGCGCGGGCGCCCGTCGCGTGCAGGGTACGGGCCTCGTCCTGGTCGATGGCGGCGAACCGGGGAATGGCACGGGCGACCGCGCGGATCACCTCGGGGTTGCGGCCGAACTGCTTGACGACGAACCACAGGGACAGGCCGAGCCGTTCGGCCTCGGCCGCCAGGAGGGCGGCGTTCTCCTCGATGGCGTCCAGGTCCATGACGTAGGTGTCGGGCGGGATCTCGCCGCGCCGGTGCAGATCGGCCGCGACGTCGGCGAGCCCCGGGTTGCGGGCGAGGAGGCTGTCGAGGAACACGTCAGTCCTTTGCGCGGTGCGTGGCGGGCTTCGAGGGCGTGGACGGTGTGGAGGGCGTCGACGGTGTGGAGGGCGTGGACGGTGTGGAGCGCGCGGGGGTTTCGGCGGCGGGCTGGGCGCGGAGCTCTTGCAGGCTTCGGCGCAGCACGGACAGGACGAGGTCGGCGCCCGCCCGCATCGGGTTGACGCGGATCGCCCAGTCGGCCAGCTCCGGTGCGTCGTCCAGGCTGGAGCTGGACATGCGGTAGAAGAGCGGCGCCACCTCGTAGCGGGAGTTGGAGCCCACCGGGTAGGGCGCGGCACCGAACCGGGCGGCGACCTCGGGCAGCCGCCTCGCCACGGGCGCGTCGAGTTGGATGATGAGGCATCTGTCCTGCGCGTTGGCGAGGCGCACATCGGTGACACCTGGCACCTCGCCGGCGGCGAGCCGTTCGGCGACCTCGGCACCGACGCGGGACTGCACCGCCCACATCACCGGCACGTGGGTGAGCGCGCGCAGTGCGTCGAGGGCCTGATGGCCCTGCACCTGTCCACCGCCCGAGTAGTTGTCGGCGCGCACCCCGTCCACCAGGTCTCCGGCGCCGACGACCACGCCGACGCCCTCGGGGCCGTGCAGCTTGAACAGCGAGAAACAGGAGGCGTCCGCGCCCAGTTCGACGCCGCAGGCGGGCACGCGGAAAGCCGCGTAGTTGTCGTCGACGAGGCTGCGTACGCCCGCGCCCTCGCACGCGGCCAGAACCTCGCCGGGATCGTAGGAGTCGGCGAGGCGCTGCCGGGTGTGCTGGACGTAGGCCCACCGGAACCGGCCGGAGGCGAGCGCGTCGCGCAGCGCCGCCGGGTCGTTGAAGTCGACCTCGGCCGTCTCCACGCCCAGGCCGCGCAGTGTCACCGCCGTGGTGCGGTAGACCGGCGCGCGGTGGATGAGCAGTGGCTCGCCGGGGCTCACGGCCGCGCTGAGGGCGGCGCGGATCGCTCCGGTGCCCGCGCCCTGCACCAGTGCCGCGTCCTGAGCACCGAAGTAGTCGGCCAAGACCGCCTCGACCTGGGCCGTCGTCCGCGGCCGGCCGAGGCCGGGCACCACACCGGCGTCCGCGGTGAACAGCTCCTGCCCCTGGAAGTGCGCCGCGGTGGCCTCCAGCAGCCGGAACTGGCGCCTGACGGCGTCCTCCACGGGGACGGTGGCCAGCGGATACGTCCGTGGAAGGGCCGGGGGCGCGGTGGTGGCGGGTGCGGACGGTGTGGTCGCCGATGGCGAGGGTCCCTGCCCCTCGTCGGGTACGGGTGCTGCTGCCGCTGGTGTCATGTCAGTCCTCCTCCGGGCTCGCGCCGGTCAGGAAGCGCGTCGGGTTGCGCCGCGTCATCAGGTCGATCAGGTCCTCGTCGACGCCCGCGGTACGGAGCGCGGGGAGGAACGAGCGGAAGAGGTGGCCGTAGCCCTTTCCGCCTTCGCTCAGCAGGTAGCCGTGGCGCGAGATGTCACAGCTGAGCAGCACCCGGTCGGCGTGGCCCGCCTCCAGCAGTGCGAGGAGAAGACGCAGCCGCACCTGGTCGCTCTGGTAGCTCTCCTTTCCTACGGTGTCGAAGGCCACATACGCACCCGCCTCGGCCAGGCGGCGGTGCACGGCGGAGTCGTCCAGCAGGTCCTGGTGGCCGACGCAGATCCGGTGCGGGGCCAGGCCCTCCGCCGTCAGCAGGTCGAGTTGGGCGAGTCCGCCGTGCCCCAGCTGGGCGTGGGTGGACACCGACAGCCCGGTGGCGAGAGCGGCGCGGGCGGCGGCCCGCAGCGACCTGGCCTCCGGCTCGCTGGGGGTGTCGCCGTGGCTGCCCACCTCGCCGAGCACCCCGGGCCGGACGCCCGTGGCACCGATGCCCTGCTCGATCTCCCGTACGAGCGTGCCGGTCAGCTGCTCGACGGAGGCGCCCGCCAGGTCCGCCTGCGGGTGGAACGGCTCGTAATACCACCCGGTGGCGGCGACGACGGCGACACCGGTCTCGCGGGCGATCCGCGTCAGCGCGTCCGGGTCCCGGCCCATGCCCCGGCAGGTCAGCTCGATGACGAGGGAGAGACCGAAGTCCTGCCGCAGCGCCGCCAGCTCCTGGCTGACGGCCGGGCCGTGCCGCCGCGCGTCGAGGACCGCGGCGGCGTCTCCCGTGCGGTCCAGATCGAGGACCAGGTGCTCGTGGGCGAGGACGGGGCCCGTCAGCGACGCGGCGGCGAGCGGCCCTGTGACGGTCCGCAGCAGGCCCTCGGAGGTGTGCGGGATGGTGGTCATGGTGCGGGACTTCCTGGTGACGGCGCGCCCCTCACCCCTTGACGGGGGTGAACAGGTCGAGCCAGTAGAGGATGTTGAGCAGGATGCCGCCGACGATCACCGCGGCGGGTGCCGCCGCCATCCTCACCACGGGGCGGCCCATCGCCTCGTTGAGCAGGTAGAGCCCGCCCACGATGAGGATGCCCAGGCCGGCGCCCATCGCGTTGGCCGCCATCAGGGAGCCGAAGAGGATGGCGAGATGGAGGCTGTCGGTGATGGCGTTGCGCAGGTGCTCGGAGGAGTCGCGGACGCTGGGCAGCTTGCCGAGGACCTTGCCGATGTAGGACAGCGCCAGGACCTCGATCGCGAAGACCGCGGCGCCGACGATGACCGCCAGCACCGGGTTCGGCATCAGGTAGCCGATCGGGTAGACGAGCGTGAAACCTGCGATGCCGTATGCGCCCGACGCCAGCGCCGTCGTCGCGATCAGCGGGATGAAGCCGAAGACGCGGTAGAAGTCGACCTGTGCCGCCTCGGAGATGTGGCCCTTGGCGATGAGGAAGCTGGTGGCCTCGCCGCCGCCGAATATGTGCATCTGGGCCAGCAGGCAGACTCCCGCGCCCAGCAGCATGAACAGCGGCAGGTAGCGGCGCAGCCGCGTCGCGCTCGCGCTGAACAGGGAGGCCATCGGGTCGTCTTCCGCCGCCTGGGCGGCGTCCTGGCCTGTGGCGGCCTCTCCCCGTGCCGCCTCGGCCGCGCGGTCGGCCTTGCGCTGTACCAGGTCCCGCCGGACGGCGAGGCCGATCAGCAGCAGCACGCCGACGGCCATGGCGAGCGCACCGGCGAACATGTCCGGCCACAGCTTCATCGTCGCGACCACGAGGACCAGTTCGACGACACCTGCCACCGCACCCCACACGCGCCCGAACTGCTTGGTGATGGCCAGCACCGGGAAGAGCGTGAAGAGGAAGAGGATCGGGGTGGACATCTGCTGCATGGCGGTCAGGAAGTCCACGGGCAGGTCGTGCGCCACCTCGTTGGCCCCGTTGAGCCCGAAGACGACGACGGCGCCCCAGCCGGCGCCCAGCAGCGGCGCGAGCCACTTCTTGGGCGACAGCAGGCCCAGGATGTCGGTGGGCAGGAAGAGTAGCCACGGGTTGAGCACGCCCGAGGAGAGCGCCATCGGCGCGCCGAGTCCGAAGATGAACCCGGCGGAGAGGCCGAAGGAGACCGCCGTGGTGGCCGAGCGGGTCGTCCGGCCCTGGATGAAGTCCAGCATGAACGGGCGCACGCCGTCGTTGAAGACGGCCAGCGCCATGTGCGAGATGAACGCCGTCAGCGCACACAGGACGATGACGGTGAGCTGCTGGGGCAGCGAGAGGTTCAGGCCGCCGCTTGCGGCCAGTTGGGTGCCGGTGGTGCCCACCGTGCTTGCGAGGTCACTCACGGGGTCGCTCCTTCACGCCCGGGGTGTCTGCGACCGGTCCCGCTCAGCCGCGCGCGGCGACGGCGCGGGCGAGCAGGGGTACGACGGTGCCGATCTGGTCCATGGAGAAACCGAAGACTTTCTTGCCCTCGGCGAGCAGCGCGGCGACCTCGTCCTCGGTGGGAACGGAGCGGCCGAAGGTGTGGCAGGCGGGCTGCCCCATCAGACCGACGAGCACGCCCAGGGAGGCGCCGGCGCCGGTGTGGCAGGTGCCGAAGAAGTAGTCGGCCTGCCCGGCGCGGAGCTTCATCGCGGCGTCCATGTCGCTGGAGACGACGACGTCCACGCCGTCGAGGCCGAGTTCCTTGATGGCGTTCGCGACCTCGGTCTTGCCGACTCCGCCGGTGAGGATCTTCGTCATGGCTGGTGCCTCTCATCTGTGCTGCGCGACCCGAGGGGGTGGGCCGTGCATGGAAAGGGGGGTGGTGG